>CAZAEO010000098.1:0-7663 GCA_964484285.1 uncultured Coxiellaceae bacterium
ATAAATACCAAATTGGAGGTGTTTATTTATGACACATGTTCACCGGACAGTAGTGAGCCTTCGCTGGCATGACAGTTTACTTCAAAACCACATAAATTTGATTTATGCAACATTAACGCCTTTTCAAAAGGGGAAACTCATTTCAATTTTTATTCTTATCTCAGAAGATATTCAATCAACTACTATTGCACCGCATGATGATTGAGAGTCAGCTTACCGTCTGCCCAGTTAAAAGAAAGCGAATAATCATCCTTGTTTTCTAAAACATAACCTCGCTCTAATAAATCATTCAATTGCATTTTAATTTTTTGTTCTGCTATCTTTTGATATTCTAGCACTTTACTTTCCAAAAATTGATACGGTTTTTGGAGAAGTGCATATTGCGTATTTAGCTGGGAAATATTTTTTTCGAGAATTTGCTTATTGGTGAGTAAAGCCTGCAACTGCGCAGCATATTCTTTGGTTGAGATTAAGCTTTTTTGCATCATGCGCAAATAATCGCCCGTCTCTCTGGAAATAGTCTGATTCGCAACTAACTTTGCAATTAGCAACGTATTTTGCTTGACTGCCCATGCCATCTGATTCCGCGCTTGCAACAACATCGATCTATCAGGTGCCGAAATTTCACGAATAGTGCCTGGAATATTTGCAAGAAAAAACACGACATCATCTGTTAAGTTTTTTGAAATCTGTATAACCAACTTAGCATCCGCCGATTGCAACATATCAAGCAATTGAGAAAATGCAACAAATTTTTTCTCTGGCCACTTAACAATACCACTCATGTGAATTCTTCCATGCGGTGTGATCAAATCAAACTGATTCAAGCTAATTGCTGAACCAGGATAAATAACCGCCGGCAAAACAGCAAATATTTTTTTCTTAAATTGTCCCTGATAAATCTCACCGTGCTCTGCAATTTCCTTATAGATATTGATTATTTCTTCTATTGCTTGCACATTTAATTTATGCGTGCTCACCTGCAAGCGTATAGGACCAATCGACTGATTAGCTAACTGAATCTTTTCAATGAGCAATTCAAAATAATTAAAATAATCGCCACTATAGGTTACAAAATCATAGTCCGATTTTACGATCACACCTGAAATGCCTATCTCCGCAAACAAACTTTTTATTTCAGGCGACCAGATAAGATTATTTTGAATTGCAACCATTCCAAATAGAGAAGGCAAATAGCGAATATTGCGATACATAATCGGCCCATGCTGAATGTGTTGTTGAATGATGAATTCATAAGCAGGAGGCAAATTATTTGTTGAAATATTAAGTGTTTTTAATACGTTTTTTAAATCAGCGTCTTTTTTGACTACGACTTTTAATGTCACATCGGAATTAAACCATCCGCGCTGATAATCCACCATTGTAATCTGCACATTGTTTTGGGAGTGATAAGAGGAAAGTAATTTGCTATAGCTTTCTTTAAACAAAATGCCGGATACCAGCGGCCCAGTTAGCAATACCGCTATCAACAATAACAATGCAGTGCACGCAACCCATTTACGCATTTAGTTTGTTCCTTCCATATGCTCTATAATTAATTGCACATGACGCTTACCACGAAATTCATTGATATCTAATCGATAAGCAATACTAACTGCATTGCAACGATAATTAGGCCATTGGTTTAAATCAACATTAAATGCAATCGCATCAATCATGCGATTATCTTTTTCTAATGTCATTTTTAAATGTCGAGCACCCACAAGACGCTGCTCCAAAATCTGAAACACACCATCAAATAACGGTTCGGGAAAACCTTGCCCCCACGGCCCTGCTTCGCGCAATAACTCAGCCATGTCGACAGATAATTCGTCTGACTGTAACTCTCCATCGCTCAATAATACGTTTTGCAAATCCATGTTGGCCAATTTTGCAGAAACCAATTCATCAAAAACTTGCACAAAGGCGGTGAACTTTGTTCGCAACAGTGTTAACCCGGCCGCCATTGCGTGCCCGCCAAATTTGCTCAGCAAATCAGGATATTGAATTGCAATATCAGCTAACACATCACGAATATGTACGCCAGGAATAGAACGCGCCGATCCTTTCAATTCTGTTTCATTAGCAACAGCAAATGCGATCACCGGTCGATGCAATCGATCTTTAATACGGCTCGCTACAATCCCAATCACTCCTTGATGCCATTCTTCATCGAATAAACAAATCCCACGCGCTGTTTCTGAAGGCTGAATTTTTTTCAACGCATGCAATGCTTGCTCTTGCATATCTTGTTCAATCACTTTACGCTCTTCATTGAGTTGATTTAATGTTTTTGCGATTTCGCGCGCACCTACCAAATCATCACACAGCAAACATTCAATCCCGAGCGACATATCATCTAAACGTCCCGCTGCATTCAAGCGTGGCGCAACAACAAATCCGAGATCAGCCGCCATCACTCGAGCTTGATTTTTATTGCTCATTTCTAATAATGCAGTAATACCAGGAATACATTGACCCGCACGAATACGCCGCAAGCCTTGATACACTAAAATCCGGTTATTGCGATCCAGTGGTACAACATCTGCTATCGTACCCAATGCCACCAAATCCAATAAATGCGACATATTAGGTAAGGGTATGGCTTGTTGTTGAAACCAATTTTTTTCGATTAAATAACGCCGCAAGGCCAGCATCACATAAAAAATAACGCCCACTCCAGCTAAATTCTTACTTGCGAACGTATCACCCTCTTGGTTGGGATTCACAATAGCATCAGCAGGCGGCAGTGTTTCAGCAGGAAGATGATGATCAGTAATCACCACGTTGATGCCCGCATCGATTGCAGCAACAACACCCGCATGATTAGCAATTCCATTGTCCACTGTCACAATCAGATGCGGATTTAATTTCTCTGCAACCTTAACTAACTCCGGCGTTAATCCATAACCAAAAGCAAATCGATTCGGAACAAGATAATCAACTGTGGCAATACCAAAACTTTTTAACGCACGAATTGCCAGCGCACTACTCGTCGCACCATCTGCATCAAAATCTCCTACAATCACTATTTTTTGTTGCTGCATCACTGCAGCTGCAAGCAGCTCTACAGCAGTATCCATGCCCATTAATGGATGGTATGGCAATATATGCTCTAAGTCGCGCGGAAGATCCGCAACAGATTGAATGCCGCGAGAGCTATAGATACGTTGCAAAACAGGATGAAGCTGATCGCTAATAGAATCGCTCGATTGCAAGCGACGTTTTATTATTTTTTTTGTCATGATCTTTCCGCTAGAAATATATTACAAGCGCATTCGTATAATTTTTGTGTTGTATTTGTTCACTGCAGCTACGCCCCACACACAAGAAATCAACCACGTTAAGAGAACTAATCCCATTAATTTAGTGCGGACAATGAGCAATCCGATCATCATCATCACCACCCCACCTGCAACAGAAGAATACAGCAAGCCAATGGGCCCTAACACAATACAAAATAACAATGCCACTGCCACGCTTTTAAATGGCGGAATAATAGGAAATTTTTGTTGAGTCAGCTCATTCATATATACTCCAGGAAAATACTTTTATATAGTATATGCAAAAACAATAGGATTGAAGGAGTTTTTAGACGATGACAGGTTTAACATTAGATGAGAACCAAGCTAACTATCAAATTCGCGCTTACCGGCCTGGCAGCCTGCAAATTAACGATGCTACCTACACTCGTAGCATTATTGTTTCCCCTACAAAACTGATTGACAATTGGGAACCCCAACACATCAGCGAACTGACACATGAGCATTTAGCCGTTATTCGTGAATTGCGTCCAGCAATCTTATTGCTCGGGACGGGTAGTATTTTGGAATTTCCTGATTTAAAGATCTATGGCGAGCTGCTCAACGAAGGGATTGGTGTTGAGATCATGAATACCAGCGCCGCTTGTCGAACCTACAATGCGTTGACCGCGGAAAATCGCGATGTCGTTGCTGCCCTCATTATTCGTTAATAAAAACAAAAATCCTCTTTACAAACACAAGAGGCGCTCATACAATTCAAAAAATCGACGCAATAAATGCTATTTCTAACGTTTTACCCTTCACATGACCCGTCTTAATATTCTGTTAAGTTTTTGCAATATAACATAGGTAGCTAAAAAATAATTGGTGTATTTCTTACTAATTAATTTTTTGCCATCACAGATTGGGTCAATGCATTTTTTTTAAAATCTACTCTTTAATCATGCACCCAACGAAAATGGATACCAAACTATGTTAAACCGAGATCTTATCCCTGATGCTGAATATATTCACGTCAGCTTATCTGAAGAAGAAAAAGAAGAATATAAAGAACAACCCAATGAACATAAAACGTTAGATAGTGTTGTCTATGTAAGCCTCAATCTATTTACACTTATTTTTGGCACCTTGATGGACACCTTGCAATTCACCACCGGCCTTAAAGACATACGGGGCAAACTGCTTGGTTTTATTCCTCTCTCATCCATTTTATCACGCATTCTAGGCCTGCTGTATCTTACTCAGGCAGTTCCCGTCAACAGAAAATTTACCGAGGAAGGCATTGATCGTCTGATAGAACAATGGAAAGGGCAGGCATTGCCCGAATGGGAAAAGTTATCTCGCAGTGAAGAATTAAAAGCGAATGTCACATCAGGATTTTTGAATACCTATGCGCTTTTTTCCGATGCCGCTGCCACAGCTTATTATTTGGAACAGGAAGGTTATAGTGCAAACAGAATACTTAACTTCTTTATCGGATTTCTGACTGCTTCTGCAAAAATACCTACCGAAAGTCTGGAAACGCACTTATTGATTCGATCTTATTTTTCTAAAGCAAGGCAAGTTGCAGCCACTATATTAACTGACATTCATAAACTAGACATTTATAAAAATATGACAGCAAAACGCGAATTTGATGCTGTATGGGCTGAGTTTGCAAATCATTTAAAAATCGCATTATTGAATCCAGCCAATCAAACCTATCTTGAGGATGGCGGTAAACTATTAGCGACCCAATTAACAAACTGCTTCACTCAAGATCAAAAAATCCTGACAGACTTTTTGATTGAATTACACCTAGATCCAAAGATCAGTGAAGATTTCGCAAAACAATTTTCTGCTTTTAAACAAGCCAGCTTAACAAAAATGAATGCGCCCGAGGAAAAAGCAGCACCTCAACAGACTAACAGCCTCTTTCAACCTCTTTTTCAAATGATAGATGTAACCATTAAAACGCTCTTAAAAGTATTTGGCACACTAGAAGATATGACAGAAAGTTACACTGCCGTCGCTGCCATATTGACAATGATGCTGAATGTCACGCCTGCCACTCGAGTTCTTTTATTTATTTTAAGTGCGGCAAACGGCCTAAATGATTTATCGTTTAATGGTAAAAATAGTGTTGAAGCAATCGATCTATTAAAAGAAAGTATTTCTCAGGGCAATTATAATTCAAAAAAAATCTTGCGGTTCATCATTGCGCTTTTTACTGGAGCGCTTGTGGGCCATGCCCAATTTGGACTGATTTTATCAGAACTAAAAGATCCGGACGCACCCTTACCTCCCCCATTACCTCATCAACTTCCCGAGAAAGTATCTCTCATTCAAGCAACAGGCGCCGCACTGCGTGAATTTACACTTTATACGCGTTACTTTGAAGATGCCATTCAAGGCTTAATCAGTATTTCGCGCTCTACAACATCGTTTTTCACAGGAAAAGAAAAAGAACAAATCGCCCAAGCGTTCAATGAAATTATTACAGAAGCAGAAGAATGGCTCATCATCACAATGGCTGAAGAAGAAAACGTTCCCCAAGACTCGCCTCCTCCCTATACTGCAGCCGATACCACCTCAAGTTCTTCTGATGCTTCCAGCGAAGACGCCAATGAAAATATAAATAATGCTGAGAACGATGAATGGGAAGCAATCGATGCAGAAGATACTGTGACAGAACCATTAGCGCCACCTAAATCGCCTCCGAGTCCTTTGCAATCAAAAGGTTTTTTTGCCAGATATTTTAACTTTGGCAGCACAGCAACGCCAAAAGAAACAGCGAATCACACCCTTCGCCAGCAGATTTAATTCATATTTGTTTTCCTTGTAAAATAGTTTATCCTAACCTGCTATAAAAAATTTTAAGAGCTAACTATGTTTGCCAATCTTTCAGAACGATTAACGCAAGTTGTCAAAAAACTACGGGGTACGGGACGTTTAACCGAAGAAAACATTCAAGACACCTTGCGCGATATCCGTCTTGCCTTACTGGAAGCAGATGTTGCTTTACCTGTCGTTAAACAATTTATTGAGCACATTCACAGTAAAGCAATTGGCATTGAAGTCATGGGCAGCATCACCCCCGGGCAAGCTCTCATCAAACTGGTGCATGATGAGTTAATCCAACTGATGGGTGAATATTCTGATACATTAAATCTACAAACCCAACCGCCCGCTGTGATTTTGATGGCGGGCTTACAAGGTTCCGGTAAAACAACAACCGTTGCCAAATTGGCGCGTTGGTTGCAACAAACACAAAAAAAATCAGTACTCGTCACCAGTACTGATATTTATCGTCCTGCAGCTATTCAACAATTAGAAACATTAGCAACACAAATTAATGTCGATTTCTTTCCCAGCAGCTCGGAACAAGATCCCGTCATGATTGCTGAAAAAGCCCTCCAAACAGCAAAAACGAAATTAATGGATGTCGTCATTATCGATACCGCAGGACGTTTGCATATTGATGATGAAATGATGGCAGAAATAAAACGCTTGCATGCTGCGATCCATCCGATTGAAACATTGTTCGTCGTTGACAGCATGACGGGGCAAGACGCAGCAAATACAGCAAGCGCGTTTAATCAGGCTCTTCCTCTAACGGGTGTTATTCTCACCAAAACAGACGGGGATGCACGCGGCGGTGCAGCATTATCCATCCGCCACATCACAGGCAAACCCATCAAATTTATGGGTATCGGCGAAAAACTCGATGCGCTGGAACCTTTTTATCCTGATCGTATCGCCTCACGCATTCTTGGCATGGGTGATATTCTCACGCTGGTTGAAGAAGCTGAACGTAATATTGATCGTGAAAAAGCCGCAAAATTAGCAAAGAAAATAAAAAAAGGTAAAACATTCGATCTGGAAGATTTCCGCGATCAATTAAAACAAATTGGCAAAATGGGCGGCATCATGGGCATTATGAATAAGCTGCCTGGAATGGGTCATCTTTCGCAAATAGCTAAAGACAAAATCAATGACAAATCGTTTGTAGAAATTGAAGCGATTATTAATTCCATGACACGTAAAGAACGCCGCTTTCCTGGCATTATTAACGGTTCACGCAAACGACGTATTGCAGAAGGCTCTGGTACTGATATTCAAGCAGTCAACCGTCTATTGAAACAATTTACGATGATGCAAAAGATGATGAAGAAATTTTCCAAGCAAGGCGGGCTCATGAAGTTGATGCGCGGTCTACCCACCAAGCTACCACCTGGCGGAATACCGCCTTTTAGATGAACACTTACGCGCCGTGCTGCAATAAAAACTGTCATGCCAGCGTAGGCTGGCATCCAGGCTTTTTTCTTATCAATCCTCAATCATCCATTAACGTTCCAATAAGAATCTCACCTTACGCAGAATAAGCTTAAGTAGTGTCATTGCGAACCCTGCGTTTTTTT
>CAZAEO010000099.1:0-7612 GCA_964484285.1 uncultured Coxiellaceae bacterium
CAATATGAGGGGAGCGTTCAGCCTCAGAGCGAACGGTTTTTTGTCGTGTACTGAGGATTTATTTATATGCTCGGCATGGATGCGACGTGCAGCGCATCATCATTGGCGGCATCCATAATGGAGCACTTGCCCCCACGTGCAGAATACTACCGCTATCTGTGATATTACGTGAAGCAATGTTAGGTGATCCAAAGAAATAAATACTGCTTTGATCGCCTGCAGAAGCAAAGAGTTTTCTATCAGCGGTCACATTTGCATGCGCATAGTCGTGCGTTTGCACATAAAGATTACCCCCTCGTAGATAACGCCCCTCAAAACGACTTAAACCCGTTAAATTGATATCGATATTTGCTGCTGCACCTGCAATACCAATGCGTGCGTGATCTCGCCCTATAATATAAACATTTCTGCTATCAACCCAATAAATATAAACACAACTTCCATCTGCTGCGATGATTTTTTTCAAATTAACATAACCCGCAATGGTTGTTAAACCGTTACCCCCCGTATGAACAACAAGCGAATTGCTATCCGCTCCAACGATGCTGACAACACCATCACCTATATGATTCACATAACGTATCCCTACCTGACCTGCTACATTGACAGTCCCGTTGCCCTTCGCATTGATCGAAAGATTAGGTGTACGAGCACCGATAATGGAAATCGTTCCTGTTCCTGTATTATCTACCTTGACAAGATTCATATTGCCATTTAACAAAATGCTATCCGCGTTACTGGAGTGAATCATTAATTTATCACTGATGATGTTACGACCTTGCACTTTAGCACTGCCAGCAACATGTAAACTCCGTAAATTCCGAACGCCTACTCGAACAATCACATTATTAAGGCTGGTAATACTAGCATTGCCTTCTTTTGTTTGAGTAATACAAAGCGTATTACCTTCAATTTGTACGGATGTTTGACGAATTGCCGCGTTTGTTCCAAGAATAAAAAGACTATTGTGATCTTGATCACCTATAATTTGTACTTGAAAACAGCCATTCACTTTGATGCGCGAAAATTGCGGCACTTTGACAGCCATGATACTCATCGCTTTATCACTGGGAGCGTTACTTGCATAACGCTCTGCCTGATTCGGATTACCCGTAAAAAACCAAATGTCCGCGTTTCTAGTCCATCTGCTGGGATCAAGATTGACTTTTGTCATCCAGGTTTCTTGCAATAAATCGCGATTTGCATGGCCCACATAACCCGTATTATTAGTGCAACCAGTTAAGATGGCCATACTTATTATAAAAGCACCGAGTAGATAATGTATTTTCATAGCGTCCTTCTATCAAGACGTATCTTAGAGCCTGTTTAAATCGCTTGAGCCAAGAGATATTAAACAGGCTCTTATGGAAAGAATAGCAATTCTTAGCAACCGCCAACAAGTGCTTTTTGCAACACATACAAATATCCATAGACAGGTTCATTATTTTGCATGCGCGTGATAACCGATTGGTAAAATGCAATGTCTAACTGATTTTTATGCGCCAATTGCTCTAAGTACGTTTGCTGATGGGAAAATCGACCTGATTGATTCATTTGATAATCGTGATCTATACAGATTTCTGTATTAAACACAAATAAACCGTCCGCACGTAACGCATGATTTACATAATCAAACAACAGGTGAAGATCTCCGATGTAAACTAACGCATCTCCCGCTACAATCAAATCATACATTGCGTTTTTATTTTCTAAAAAATGAACAAGATCATCTGTAACTAATGTATTATATATATTTTTCTGTGCCGCGATCTCAAGCATTTTTTCTGATAAATCAACACCCGTTAATGATTTAGCATAGGATTTAAATAGCACACCACACAAACCTGTGCCGCAACCCAAATCTAAAATATCATAGGAATGCGGAGCCATTTTCACAACCTGATAAACCGCATCATGTAACTTTTGCGGTAATGTGTAATCAAGAAGATTCACTAAATGCGGCTCATAATGGTCAGCATAAGCATCAAACAAAGATTTAATATAATCTGGCGGTGCTGCTAATAACCGTTGATTTTGTGCCAACATTTTCACAATGTAATGAATAGATTGATTATTAGGTTGCAAGCGTAACGCTTCTTGAAAATGATGTAATGCAAATCCAGCATGCTGCTTAGCTAGAAATGCCACGCCTAAATTATTATGCGCTGCAAAAAAATCAGGATGAATCCGCACTACCTGCTGATAATTTTGAATAGCATTGTCAATATGACCCTGCTGCATATTAATGACACCTAAATTAAATAATATTTGTGTATCGTGTGGAGTTAATGCTAACGCTTTCAAATAATGTAATTTTGCTTCATTTAAATCACCTATTTTTAAGTAACATGTTGCAATATTTACTTCCGTTTCAACATGATGTGTTCTCTTTTCTGCAATCACTAAAAATTGCTGTAATGCATCTGTCATTTTTTCTTGCTGCATCAGAACACAACCCAAATGAAATCGCGCAGCAAAATGTTCGGGAGAGCGCTCTAATAATGCTTGATAAACACCAACAGCTTCTTCGAATGCGTTTTGTTTAACGAGCGCCAATCCTAAGTTATAATAAATATCAATATAGTCAGATTGCTTTTCAAGTGCCAGACGATAGACACGCACTGCATCCGCTAATTTGCCTTGCGCATAATAAACAGTACCTAAATTATTCAACGCAGGTATGTAATGAGGGTTCATCTGTATCGATTTTTGTAATATTTCAACCGCCTGACTATATAATCCCTGCATTTTAAATACATTTGCCAGATGTAATTGTAAAATCGGATTATTGGGTTGATATTTAAGCGCAATTTGTAAGTAATAAATTGCATCAGTAAAATTTTTTTGTTGAGTGTATAAAACACCTAATGCATGTAACACTTCAATCTCATTTGGATTTTTACGTAATAATGCAAGATAACCTTCTTCTGCCTGCACAAATTGACCTGCTTGATGAAGAGCATGTATTGAGGCAAAACCATCATGACCTTTTTTCATTTCTAATCATCTTAATGTGCAAAATACCATCCTCATCATACGGTTCTCCGCTCACTAAAAATCCAAATGATTCATAAAATTTTTTCAGATAGAATTGTGCTGATATAATGATGGGTGCTGTATTATTATTTTTTTCTAAAAATAAAAACGCCTGCTGTAACATTTTTTTACTCACACCTTGTCCGCGAACTGTTTTATCGGTAACAACTCGCCCCATGCTTACTGCATTCAGATAAGGAACATGAAGCGGAAGTAAGCGTAAATAAGCAATCAGTTTGTCATTATTTCTACCTAAAAGATGCATAGCATCCTGATCTAAATAATCTAGATCATTATAAAAACATTTTTGTTCCAGCATAAAAACTTGCTGTCGTAATGCTAACATCTCATAAAGTTCATTATTTTTTAGTTCTGCAAAAGAACGCCATTGCCAATTCATAAAATGGTTACCACACTATAGGAATAAGTATTCATGTTAACTTAATGCAAAAATCAGTATAATCTTCATCATGAAGCAATCCATTCGTATAACAACAAAACCAATACAGGCGCGTGTTAAAGTTCCTGGTTCAAAAAGTATAACAAACCGCGCTTTGTTAATTGCCGCGCTTGCGGAAGGCGTTTCTGAAATCACACAGATATTAGTCAGCGATGATACTATTGCATTTATTGAAGCACTCCGTCAATTAGGTGTCATGATGCAATTTGATCCATCTGCTCAATCCTGTATTGTAGGCGGTTGCAATGGACATTTCCCTAAGAATAAAGCTTCCATTTGGTGTGCACAAGCAGGAACACTTGCTCGATTTCTATTAGCAGCATGCGCATCATCTCCCGGCAACTATTCGTTTGATGCTGCTCCGCAATTACGTGATCGTCCGATAGCGTCGTTATTAAAAGCCCTATGTACGCAAGGCGCAAAAGTAGAACCTAAAAATGTAAAACAAATGCCATTTACTATTAAAGGAAGCGATGGCCTGCAAGGCGGTAATCTTGAAATTGATGGCTCTCTCAGTGGACAGTTTGTTTCAGCATTATTAATGGTTGCACCTTTTGCCAAAACACCTACCATTATCGAAGCACATCACCTTGTCAATCGACCCTTTGTGCATATGACGTGCACTATGATGAGTGAGTTCGGTGTATTGGTACGTCGCATGCATCAAGAACGATTTTCAATTCCTACACCCCAACGTTACATTGCTCGCGATTACACAGTAGAACCTGACCTAACAACTGCCGGATATTTTTTTGCAGCAGCCGCTGTCACGGGAGGACAAGTCACCATTCAACCTGTTAATGTAAAAAAATCCTTACAAGGGGACGTAAAATTTATCACTCTCTTAGAAAAAATGGGCTGCCAGATAGAAGAAGATTTAATCGGTTTAAGTGTAAAAGGACCGCAAGAATTAAGCGGCGTCAGTGTAGATATGCGCGATTGTTCGGATACCTTCATGACATTAGCAGCCATTGCTCCCTTCGCTAAAACGCCCACCACGATTACAAATATTGGACATACGCGCTTACAAGAATCAAATCGCATTAGTGTTATGCGACAAGAATTAACAAAATTAAATATTAAAGTAGAAGAAGGCCCCGATTGGATAAAAATATATCCGGGCGTTCCTATCGGTGGAAAAATTGATTCGCACAATGATCACCGCATTGCGATGGCATTTTCAATTATCGGATTACGTGTACCAGGTATAGAAATTGATAACGCAGAGTGCGTCACTAAAACTTGCCCTGATTTTTTTCAGCTATGGGATACACTTTTCTAGGGTCTGAGCCTAAGAGCCTAAATTAAGTTTCTGATGAGCTAAAACGATCTTCTACTTCAACTTCTGCGGCAACAATACTAAGAGCACGTGGATTCGGATTCGAATTAAATGTTCTCGAATTAACGAAAGACAAAAAACGATCATTATTGATAATAAAAACCGGTTGTCCTACGTGGAATTGCCTATAATCAATCACTTTAAATAAATTAACATTACCTGTAGCATCAGTAAAACGTAACGTACCCGTCAAGTCATTAACAGGTGTCGTCATCCCTGTAACTGTTGCACTTCCACCCGGCAATATATCATTAGTGCTCATTAAAAATGTATTTCCTAAATGAGTCCCTGTCACACCTGTATAATGCAATGTTTCTTTGGAATGATTAATAATAGTGAGATTTAAAGTATAGTTATTCTGATTATCTAATGCATAGCAAACATGCGCGATTGCATAAACAACAAAAAACATACACAATTTCTTCATTAGTATTTCCTCATTACAAGTTTAAGATAATGATTAGGATTTGTTGGTATTATTTTTTTTTAATTTTTTAGGTCTGTATTTTTTTGTGCGTGATAACTTGCTGACATCCCTTAAAAGTTTTTCACGCTGCACAGAGTCGCCTGCATAAAACTGTGTCCACCATTCTGCAAGCTCAGCAATGGGTTCACCTGCTTTTGCACGCAGCAGTAACAAATCATATGCGGCACGAAACCGCGGATGCTCTACTGAGCGATATGGCCTGGATCCCTGGCGACGATTAAAATGATATTGCAACAGACAAATTTCACGGATAGAAGTTAATAATGTACGTGGAATTGCTAATTGCTTAACTTGCGATTTTAACACAATTTGCATGGCTTTTTCAAGCGCAATATAAGGTGGCAAATTCTCTGTTTGTATCAATAAGATATGCTGTATAGGCCGCCATAAAAAAACCGCAAATAAAAATGCAGGAGAAATTGTTTTACCTTCTTGAATACGCTGATCTGTGCTATGCAATGCTGCTTCTAATAATGTTGCTGTTTCAGGTTGAGCAAGACACGCTGCTGTTTGTGGAAAAAGTTGTTCGAATAGATGATATTTTTGCAAGACAGCAAACGTTGCGGTAATTTCACCTTCATGAAAAAGCTTCAACACTTCTTGAAATAATCTCGCAGAAGAAACATTTTGCAAAAGATAACTTAATTGAGTTAATGGTTTTTCTGTTTCTGAAGTTACATTTAAATGTAACTTACCAATAAAACGCGCGGCTCGTAATAATCGCACAGGATCTTCGTGAAATCGTTGTAAAGGTTCACCGATAATGCGCAGCAATTTCGCCTGAATATCTTGCATGCCACCGATATAATCCACTACAGAAAAATCAGCAATATTGTAATACAAGGCATTAATAGTAAAATCACGACGATATGCATCATCTTCTATGTTGCCATACACATTATCACGAACAATCATTCCTTGATGCATTTTGCCATGATGTTCATGTGCTTTTTCATGATGCGTGCGAAAAGTAGCTACTTCAATAATGTCTCTGCCAAATAGAATATGTGCCAGACGAAATCGCTTACCAATCAGCCGGCAATTTTTAAAAAGTTTACGTACATCTTCCGGACGCGCATTCGTTGCAATATCAAAATCTTTGGGTTGGCGTTTCAATAATAAATCGCGCACGCAACCTCCGACTAAATAAGCTGCATATCCTGAAGCATGCAACCGATAAAGCACTTTCAGTGCATTAGGATCAATATCATCGCGTGAAATAGAATGTTCAGTGCGCGGAATAATGGTAGGTTGAATTTTGTTCGAAGTGATAGGTTGCTCGTTGGTTAAGCACCGGAGAAACCCTTTTAACAACTTAATAATTTTTAAATCCTCTTACCGTCAATTTTTGCGTATAATCCTAAACTCAGCAGCGGGAACCGTAAGCAGCCAAAGCGGTTACTGCTATGCATTCAGGAATAGTATCATATTTAGTTTTTTCCGAGAAGATTTCTAATCTGCTCCCTTCGTCTAGTGGCCTAGGACACCGCCCTCTCACGGCGGTAACACGGGTTCGAAACCCGTAGGGAGCGCCATATTTAGCAATGAGTTGTCATTTATCGTTCAACAAATAATCAACTTAGGTAAATGATCGGTAATATCCCTTGCTGGAAACTGTTGAAGTTGGGTTAGCGTTGAATGCAGCTTATTGAAGTTGTACCATGCTGCCCTTATGTAAGAACATACCGCGGAAAATCATCATGAAACTAAAAAAATTAACCTATTCCTTCTTATCATTTATTTTAATGTTTGTTTGCGCAGGACTTGCACAAGCTCGTCCTAAAAGCAAGCCCTTTCCTCCTTTTCATATTGCTGGCAATCTTTATTACGTTGGCGATAATTATCAAGCAGATTATTTAATTGTGACATCTCAAGGGAATATTCTTATTAATAGTGGTTATGAAGCAGATGTTCCAACAATTAAGGCGAGTATTGAAAAGCTTGGATTTAAATTTAACGATACTAAAGTGTTTCTCATTAGCCATGCACACTGTGACCATAGCGGAGGCAGCGCTTTAATTAAAAAAGAAACTGGCGCGAAATACATGGTGATGGATGCGGATGTGCCCGTGGTGGAGTCAGGCGGCAAAGCTGATTTTCAATATGGCAATAGCGATGATCCGGATAATCATTATCAACCAAGCAAAGTGGATCGAGTATTGCACGATGGCGATCAAGTGAAGCTCGGGCGTACGGTACTTGTTGCCCATCTGACTTCTGGCCATACAAAAGGCTGTACGACATGGACGATGAAGGTGATCGAGAAAGGCAAAACGTATAGCGTTGTGAT
>CAZAEO010000100.1:0-7505 GCA_964484285.1 uncultured Coxiellaceae bacterium
TCTTCAATACATTAGCCCTTCTCGCTACGGTTGCAACTGCCGAATTTAGGATTATCACAAACTAGGCGCATTATTGCTAAACACAGCAAGAAAAAATGTCTCATATACCAAACGCGGATTTCGCACTAATAAATGTTCCGGCAATAAAAATAAATCAAAACAACTTTTATGATTTTGTAACGGATTCGCTTGGCATGCTTGCATTGCTTCAATCCACGTATGGTGTCCACGACGGACAAAATCAGCTGCGATCGCAAGCGTTATCTGTCTTGTTTCATCCTCACTCAAACAATCATGGCAGCGAAAAATTTTCAATAACAACTGCATTCGACCCATCGTACCCGATGGTCCTGCATTCACATTGAATCCACGATTATGCATCTCACGCACATAAACAGATTCTGTTTCTGGAATTAATTTATAAAATGAGGATGCAGAAAAATGCGCGTATTTTCTATGCGGTGCTTTTATCATAGTATAACCATCATAAAATAGATAACCTATTCGCCCATGCCGATCTGTTATTTCTGCTGCATCACGTTTAATGCGTCCGCGCAAATTAGGATCGGCATGCGGGCCAAACAGTTTAGCTGGTTGAGCCTCTTCGTATAACACAGCACCTTCTCTATCAGAAATAGCGGGCATGAGATGCTTGATATGCTCCCATCCATAGGGAGTAAATGTGAATTTACCATAAAATTGATTAATCAACGCAAGAGAGCTGTTTTTACAATTAAGAAACTGTTGTAACACAGTATCAAGCCATTCTAATGAAACATGTGGATTGTATTTTAACTGATAATATACCGTATAAAATGGATGATGATTTTCATAAAGCTCTTCTGCAAAACAATGTAATGCTTGGAACAAACTGATTCGGACTTTTTCAAAATAAAGTATATGTTGTGTCGGATATTGTTTTCTCTGAACAAAATCTTGATAGAAAAGTTGATTGAATCGATCAAATGCGGGACGCCAATAGGCTACATGATGGGTCAAAATAAATCGCGCATATTTTCTTTCCAAGATTGCACGATGGACCCAATTGCCTTTTAGATCACGCCAATCCCATATGGTTCCTGCAGCATCCACTAAAAACTGATCTGCAACACAGAGTTCTTTATCTTCTATTTGTAAACGCGGCGTAGCCATATTGCTTAAGCCCTCGTTTTTATGTTCTTATTTAGTTATTATACCTCTTATGCATGCCATTATCTTAAAAAATCCAGGTGAACCTGAGGTGTTAACTTGGAGCCAAGTACTTGATCTGATTCCAGCTCCGGAACAATTATTAGTTCGAGTTAAAGCCGCTGGCCTTAATCGTGTTGATTTATTGCAGCGACGTGGCAAATACCCACCACCCCCAGGTGAATCTCCCATTTTAGGTTTAGAAATCGCTGGAGAAGTTGCTGCCATGGGAAAAGATGTCACTCATTATCAAGTGGGTGATCGAGTGTTTGGTTTAGTAGGCAGCGGTGGTTACGCAGAATATGGTGTCATCGATGCAAAAACCGCGATGCTTATTCCAAATGAATTATCTTACATAGAAGCCGCCGCTATTCCTGAAGCATTTTTAACTGCTAACGAAGCTATTTTCACACTAGGCGAATTAAAAGCCGGCGAAACCATTCTGATTCATGCCGGCGCAAGCGGAGTAGGATCTGCTGGCATTCAACTGGCGAAACAAGCAGGTGCCGTTGTATTTACAACCGTGAGCTCCTCAGAAAAAATGCAAAAAGTTGCTGCACTCCAACCCACTGCTATTTTCAATTATAAAAATCAAGATTTTGTTACCGAAATTCAAACCCGCACACAACACCAGGGCGTTAATGTGATTCTGGATTTTATTGGTGGAAGTTATCTGACACGCAACATGGAAAGTTTAAGTGCCGCAGGGCGTTTAATTTGTGTCGGTTTGATGGGCGGAGCAACAGCAGAAATAAATTTAGATGTGTTACTCAAAAAACGTTTACAAATAAAAGGACTCATCATGCGCACTCGCTCACTTGAAGACAAACGCAGAATGGCAGAACATTTCAAAACAAAATGGCTGCCATTGATTGCTAATCGTCAAATAAAACCGATTATTGATTCCGTCTTTGCTCTTAAAGATGCATCAAAAGCACACGCTTATATGGAAAAAAACATCCATGTTGGCAAGATTGTGTTAGAAATATAGATCGATTGAATTGAATCACCCATAACGCACACTGACCTCACCATAACAAAATCGCTGCAAGGTGCCTGATTTATTGAGTAAAAGTAACTCGCCTGTCTCGCTAATGCCCTGCACTATGCCCTGAATATCTTGCTCAGGCGTATGCACAGTGACTGCTTTATTTGCCAGCACATCATGTTTTTGCCAGTCCGACAAAAATTTTTGTAATCCATGTGTTGCATACAACGGTAACTTTGCGAGCAACTCATTCAACAATAATCCAGTCAAACGATTACGCTCAATCGGTTGCCCCGTTAATTCAGCGAGATCTATCCAATGTTTTTCATCTGCTGCTTGTATATTCAGATTTAATCCAATACCAATCACAACACCTGAATGACTATCACATTCAAGCAAAATACCTGCCAATTTACGATGTAGAATTAACACATCATTCGGCCATTTCAATTGAATTGCATGATCTATTCCATATGTTTGCAAAACATTCGCAACGATCACAGCAACAACCATACTTAAACTTGACATATTCTGCAGTGGCATCGCAAAACGCCACAGTAAAGAACAATAAATATTCGTGCCGTAAGGAGAAAACCAGGTACGCCCTAACCTTCCTCGCCCTTTGGTTTGTTGTTCCGCCAAACAGACAGCACCGGATCGCGCACCCTGCTTTGCTTGTGTCATTAAATAGGAGTTGGTTGAATCAACAGTAGGCAAAATATCCAATACAGATAAGCTGGATAGATTTTCCGGTTCAATAAAGCAGCAAATTTTATTGGGGTCTAATAATTCATATCGCATTTTTATAATCATAACCTATTGCATAATTTACAAAAAATAGATTTAATAGAGGATTGATATCATGATGAAAGGAATTCAAAATGAACACCGCACTTCTCTTGATTGAGTTTCAAAATGATTATTTCCCAAACGGCAGGATGCCGCTAGAGAAAAGCACTGAAATTTCCCAAAAAGCGCAGGAAGCCCTCCAAGTTTATCGTGCCAAGCAATTACCGGTTATTCATGTTCAGCAAATCTCTACTCGCCCAGATGCTATGTATTTTCTTCCCTGCACCAAAGGAGTTGAGTTTCATCCTAACCTGCAACCTATGAAAAACGAAACTGTGATCAAGAAACATTACCCTAACAGTTTCAAAGATACCAATTTATTAAATCATTTAATGAAACATCAAATTAATCATTTAATCATTGCCGGTATGATGACACATATGGGTATGGATGCAACCGTAAGAGCTGCTTATGATTTAGGATTTAACTGCACCGTATTACATGACGCTTGCGCCACAAGAAACTTGGAATTCAACAATATGATCATCCCTGCACAAAGCGTTCACCATGCTTTTCTTGCTGCATTACAGCCTTTATATGCAAACATTATCAGCGTGAAGGAACTCCTGCAAACAACGAGCAGCAGTAGAGCTCAAGCAGTAGGGGTGTAATAAATCAGAGTGGATTATGACAACACTCCATCATCCACTCTGTTCCCTTGCTTTACGACTTGCGCGCATGGGTTTAATCCTATTTGATAAGCTAATTCCGCTGGATGATGAATATCCCATACCACAAAGTCCGCTGTTTTGCCTACTGTTAAAGTACCGCAGTGTGAAGAAAGACCTAACGCAGCTGCTGCATGTTGCGTGATACCGCACAATGCTTCTTCGGGTGTCAAACGAAATAATGTACAAGCCATATTTAGCATCAGTAATAACGATGTAACAGGCGATGTACCCGGATTGCAGTCCGTTGCAATTGCCATAGGTACTTTATAACGACGCAATAATTCAATCGGTGGCAAATGTGTTTCGCGTAAAAAATAAAATGCGCCAGGTAACAATACTGCAACAGTCCCTGCGTTTGCTAACGCTGCTACACCCCGTTCCGACAAACATTCCAAATGATCTGCTGACAATGCTTGATATTTTGCAGCCAGAATAGCTCCGCCCGAATCTGTTAATTGCTCTGCATGACATTTAATTGCTAAACCATATTTTTTTGCTGTTTGAAAAACTCGTTCTGTTTGCGCCAGATCAAAACCAATGGTTTCACAAAATACATCGACATTGTCTGCTAATTGTTGCTCAGCAATCACTGGCAATACTTCTTCGCAAACAAACTGAATATAATCATCAGCGCGATTTTGATATTCCAGAGGTACCGTATGCGCACCTAAAAATGTTTTAATCACTGTAATGGGTAGCATTTCTTCAATGCGTTTTGCAACACGTAAAATTTTTAATTCTGTTTCCAAATCCAAACCGTAACCCGATTTTATTTCAATCGTTGTCACTCCACCTACCAATAAAGCACGCGCGCGTTTTAAACTTTGTTGTAATAATTCTTCTTCAGAGGCTTCTCGTGTTGCCGCTACTGTCGAACGAATTCCACCGCCTGCGCGCGCAATGGCTTCGTAAGTAGCGCCTTGTAAGCGCATTTCAAATTCATGACTACGATTACCGGCATACACTAAATGGGTATGACAATCAATCAAACCGGGCGTAATGCAGTACCCCTCTGCAGAAAACACATCCACCGCTAATTGCTCAGGCGATGCGGATAAATCTTGTATCTTCCCTACCCAGGCAATTTTTCCTGCGTTAACCGCAATAGCCCCCTGCTCAATCAATCCGTAAGGTGAGCTCCCTTCCATCGTTGCAAGCAAACTATTTATCCATATTGCATCCCATCGCTTGTTATTCATCTATGAACCCTTTTACAATGAAATATCTCTTTCAATGCGAGCATAAACGACCATGAGCTGGAATACTAGATATCTACCGCCTGATCCTGCCCAATGGCAAGGACGCGCTGATACGCCACCTGAATCTTGTTTTTTCCAAATCATAAAAATGCTCAACTTAATGGACTATCACACTATTCAAATTACGCAACCTACGTTTGCATTCATTGGCTTTAAATGTGATGAAGGCATCCGACGTAATCTAGGCCGCGTCGGTGCAGCCGAAGGGCCCATGGCTATTCGCCAGGCACTTGCCAAACTACCCATACAAAAACAAAATTTTGCTTGTTTTGATGCAGGCAATATTGTCTGTCCAGAGGGTGATCTTGAAACATCACAACACGCCTTAGGTGAAGTTATTGCGCTGTTACTAAAACAAAATGTGACCCCTATTGTCATGGGTGGTGGACATGAGCTCGCATGGGGACATTATCAAGGCATTGCGAAAGCTTACCCACAAAAAAATTTAGGCATTGTGAATTTTGATGCGCATTTTGATATGCGTCCACTTTTACCTAAAAACCAAGGCAGTTCTGGAACGCCTTTCTTACAAATTGCAGAAGCGCACAAAAAAGCAAAACGCCGTTTTGATTATAATTGCATTGGCATTCAACATACCGGCAATATTCGTTTATTGCTTGAAACAGCCAAACATTACAACACGCACATCCTATGGGCAGATGAAGTACATTTAGGCCAGTTAGAAAAATGTATCGATTTTATTGATCGCGTCATTGATCAAAATGAAATAATTTATTTAAGCCTTTGTCTCGATGTATTTGCTGCTGCAATTGCCCCTGGGGTCAGCGCTATCCAACCGCTTGGATTATGGCCCTGGCATGTAATCCCGCTCGTACGACAATTGGCTGCTGCAGGCAAAGTGATTAGCTATGATATAGCAGAACTCTCACCACGTTATGATTTTGATCAATGTACCGCAAAATTGGCCGCTAATTTAATTTATGAAATTGTTCATCATCATAATCATCATAAATAAAAACCGGGAGATCTCAATGAAAAATTCTTCATCACGCCACGATCCTACCCGACATATTTCAGCCGCGCGTGGTAAAAAACTCACTGCAAAAAGTTGGCTCACCGAAGCACCGTTACGTATGCTTATGAATAACCTCGATGCCAATGTAGCTGAAGCTCCCAGTGATTTAGTTGTATATGGCGGCATAGGGCGCGCCGCACGTAATTGGGAATGTTATGACAAAATTATTGAAACACTCAAACAGCTAGAACACGATGAAACATTACTGATTCAATCTGGTAAACCCGTTGGGGTATTTAAAACACATGTTGATGCACCGCGTGTACTGATTGCAAATTCCAATCTGGTTGCACACTGGTCAACATGGGATCATTTTCATGAACTCGATAAAAAAGGTTTAATCATGTACGGTCAAATGACGGCGGGGTCATGGATTTACATTGGCAGTCAAGGTATCGTCCAAGGAACATATGAAACATTTGCTGAAGCAGGACGTAAACATTACGCAGGTAATCTTAAAGGTAAATGGATTTTAACAGGCGGTTTAGGCGGCATGGGCGGCGCACAACCGTTAGCGGCGACGATGGCTGGTGCTTCCATGCTAGCTATTGAATGTGATCCCAAACGCATAGAACGCCGTCTTGAAACAAACTACCTGGATATACAAACGGAAAATTTAGATGCAGCATTAAAAATAATTGAAAAAGCAACACGCGAACAAAAATCTATTTCAGTCGGATTATTAGGCAATGCAGCAGATGTGTTTCCTGAATTAGTCAAACGCGGCGTACATCCTGATTTGGTGACAGACCAAACAAGTGCACACGATCCACTGAATGGTTATTTACCGCGCGGCTGGACACTTGAACAAGCCGCAGAATTACGTTTAACTCATCCTGCAAAAGTGATCAAAGCAGCAAAAGAATCGATGGCCATTCAAGTAAAAGCCATGCTTGCATTTCATCATCAAGGGATTCCCACTTTTGATTACGGCAATAATATCCGGCAAATGGCGAAAGAAACGGGCGTTGAAAATGCGTTTGATTTTCCTGGTTTTGTTCCAGCCTATATTCGTCCGCTATTTTGCCGCGGTGTTGGGCCGTTTCGTTGGGTCGCATTATCGGGTGATCCCGATGATATTTACAAAACCGATGCTAAAGTAAAAGAACTCATTCCTGATCATCCACAATTGCATCATTGGCTCGATATGGCAGCAAAACGGATTCAATTTCAAGGATTGCCAGCACGCATTTGTTGGGTGGGTTTAGGTGAACGTGCACGTTTGGGACTTGCATTTAATGAAATGGTAAAAAAAGGTGAATTAACCGCACCGATCGTCATTGGCCGTGATCATTTGGATACAGGTTCTGTTGCAAGTCCCAATCGCGAAACAGAAAACATGCGTGATGGATCCGATGCAATCGCTGACTGGCCGCTGCTTAATGCATTATTGAATTGCGCAAGCGGCGCAACCTGGGTCAGCATTCATCACGGTGGCGGGGTTGGAATAGGTTATTCACAACATGCGGGTGTAGTGATTGTGGCGGATGGCACCGATGCTGCAGCAAAACGGT
>CAZAEO010000101.1:0-7232 GCA_964484285.1 uncultured Coxiellaceae bacterium
ATTCAGTGCAGTAGACCTTCGCAGCAGGTTACAACTGCCGAATTTAGGATTATACACAAACAAGAGGATAGGTAGTCAAATGGATTTACCATATATTTCTATCATCTAATGACTTAGGGATGAGCAGAGCATGCAGAAAGCAGCACAATACACTATGCGTTTTATTCTCTTATTGGTTCAATGGGTCGGTCTTACGCTATTCATTTTGTTTGTTTGGCATTTTACCCTTGTTGGGGTGCTTGATTATCAACACAACAAAAACATATATCTTACTCAATTGTTATTTCAGGAAAAAAACGAAATAACGGGACTTCTGCAGCGTCAACAAAGCATTAACGCATTGGAATCTCGCTTAAGTTTTATTACCCATTTGCGCCAACAAAATAATCAGTCAGCGTATTTATTAGATGCTATAAGGAACGCAATTCCCCCAACAATTCTGTTTAGTCAACTTAAACGCAATGGCCAGACCATGATTCTAGATGGGCGAGCTGAATCGGATTCGGATATCGTCCATTTAATGGAGAATATTGCGCGATCGCCACTGTTTCAACAACCTGTTATTACTGCAATTGGGGTAAAACAAAAAAAACGATATTTCCAATTAAAAATCGGGATAAGGTAAAAATGCATTTTGATTTTATTAAAACCATCTATCGATTTACACTCTGGCGGGCTTTACTCATTCTCTTGGTTTGCGGGATTATGTTGTATGCGGGTTATTATGTAGATATTGCTGCCCTACAAAAACAGTTGGCTGTCAGTCAGCAGGAAGAAAAAAGTATTAAACAAGAAATAGATACGTTGTTGTATCGACAATTAGCACTAGAAGAGCGTCTTGCTGAATTTCCGGTAGTGAAAAGAAAACTGGACGAATGGCAAAGAAAATTTATTAAAGCAAAAGATTTACGCCAATTGCTCAATGAAATTCTAGCAATGGGTAAAACAGAAAAATTACAATTCCATTTTTTTGGTCCTTCTCGTGCAGTAAAAGAAGATACTCTTTATGGCAAATTGCCATTTAGAGTAGCAGTTCTCGGCGGGTATATTGAGACAGCGCATTTTATTAACCAGGTGGCTCATTTGCCTTGGCTTGTCGTCATAGGTGATTTTACGTTGGTAAAGTTTCTGCAAAATGATACGCAAACACTATTCGCAACTGAATTAGTATTAGATATTTATTATTTAACATGATTGATTTCAGCGCGTGCACAACACCATACATCTATTTTGGCTATGCCAGCATTTTTTAATGTGTGACAAAACTCAGTGATTGTACTACCCGTCGTAATAACATCATCAATTACCGCAATGTGCTGATGATCAATGGTACGTTGAATAGAAAACGCACGGCGCACATTTTGCTTGCGTTTTGCAGCGGGCAAAGCGGCTTGCGCATGCGTGGATTTGTGACGGATGCAATGCATTGCTAGCATGGGCAATTTTAATTGTTTAACAATCGGACGCGCGATTTCAAGCGCTTGGTTAAAACCCCGTTCTCTTAAGCGTTTAGCATGTAAGGGTACAGGTACGATAGCGGTCGGAAGCGGTTTGTTTTGATACCAGATATGTTGGATTTTTTCTGTTAATAATTCACCTAATAACCTGGCATGGGCCAATGCGTGCTGGAATTTCAAATCAAGAATCAGTTTGGTAATTGGCGGGTGATAGATAAATAATGCATGCGTTTCATTAAACGGGGGTGGGGTTTGTATGCATTGCCCGCAGAGCAGATTTTGTTGCTGTTGCGGCAAAATATTAGCGCAGCGTGGGCAACTATGCGTTAAAATAGGCAAATCACGCAAGCACGCATGGCAAAGATCTTGGGTTCGATCGGATAGATTTTTACAAAACGTACAAGTATAAGGTAATAACCAAGTAGCCATTTTTTTTAAATAGTGAATCATGATGACTCCAGAAAATGCATTAAAAAAATTATTACAACAGCGCATCTCTGCGGCATTGACAGATGCTGCCGTTTTAATGCGTGAAACGAGCGAACAATTACTTGCGCGCTTAGATTTTATGTCGCTGCAACCGAAAGTCATTGTTGATATATATGATGGTGCAGAGCTATTGGCGCAGCGCTATCCCGGCAGTCAGGTTGTGACGATGGATCCTGTATCGTCTTTATCGTTATCTCAGCATACGGTGGATTTGCTTGTGGCAAACTTAGTGCTGCCATGGTGTGCAGAACCAGAAAAATTATTGCGTGTATGGCAATCCCTATTACGTGCCGATGGCGTGTTTATCTGTGCCAGTCTTGGGCCTGATACCTTGCATGAATTACAAGGGCAATCATTCATCATGCCGCATTTTATCGATATGCATGATGTGGGAGACATGCTCATGCATGCAGGATTTAAAGATCCTGTGTTGGATGTGGAGCGCATGACGATGACCTATCGTGATCGTGCGCAACTTTTATCTGAACTGCAAGTCACGGGCATGATAATGGGTGATATGAGTCAAGTGGCACTGCAAAAAAATGCAGATGATGTTTACTCTGTGACTTACGAAGTGATCTTTGGTCATGCGTTTGGGTCTGATAGTGCGGGGGGGTATGGTGCAGATGAGGAGGGTATTGTGCGTATTCCAGTTACGCATCTCTCGCGAAAAAAGTAAAAAAAGCGTTATACTAGGCGGATAATATAAAAGAGGATGCGCAATTGGCGGATGACATTTTTATTGGCGTAGATGGCGGTGCCACAAAATGTAAAGTACGTGTAGAGAATAGCGCGGGCTATGTATTAGGTCAAGCTGTGGAGGGTCCTGCAAATATCCGCTTGTCAGTCGATAAATCATGGGAATCAATTTATCATGCCTTGGATGAAGCGCTCAAGCCAGCTAAAATTCAATTAGCTGATCAAAATTACCACTTTCATATGGGTTTAGGTTTAGCGGGCTGTGAGGTGACAGATGCAGTCGATGAATTTTTATCACGCTCCCATTCTTTTGCAAGTATTCAGCTAACATCGGATGCGCATGTAGCGTGCTTAGGGGCGCACAAGGGTCAGAATGGCGCCATTATTATTGTCGGGACGGGTGCAATAGGTTATGAGATTCAGGCAGGCAAAGGTACCCGCGTTGGCGGGTGGGGATTTCCACATGATGATGAGGGCAGTGGCGCCTGGTTAGGTTTGGAAGCGGTACGTTTAACATTTCAGTGGTTAGATCAACGCACAGAAAAATCATTGCTTGTTGAAGATGTATTTGCTTTTTTTAATAATGATCTCGAGCATTTTGCTGCGTGGGCCAATCGCGCTAATTCAAGCGAATTTGCTCGTTTAGCCCCTCTCGTCATTAATCATAGTCAACAAGAAGAAGTGGCAGCATTGCGTTTAATGAAAAAAGCGGCACACGCGATTGATCGAATAGGCACTGCTCTAATTAAAGGACAGAGGCAGCGTGATGCATTGTTACCGTGTAGTTTATTTGGTGGAATTGCGCCTTTTATTGAACCTTGGTTAAGTGAAGAATTACGTGCTTGCCTTGTTCCTCGGCAAGCGGATGCAAATTCAGGTGCAATTTTGATGATACGTGATTATGTGGCGCAAAAGAGTCATGCATGATGTTATCTCTCATGGAACAAGAAGCACGTACCGTACCGCAGATAGTCACAGCACAATTTGCAGCAAATCAGCATTTATTAATGGAATTGTCTTCTCGTTTGCGGAGCGCGCAGCCCCGTATGGCCATCACGCTTGCACGGGGCAGTTCTAATCACGCAGCTACATTTGCCAAGTATTTACTGGAAATCGGTGCGGGGATCATGACAGCAACTGCTGCGCCTTCCGTGTTTACGCTCTATCGCAAAACGTTACCTGTCAAAAATTGTTTAGTGTTAGGTATTTCACAATCTGGAGCAAGCCCGGACATTACGGAAACCATGACAGCCATGCGGCAAGCCGGTGCAATTACAGTTGCATTGACTAATGTAACGGATTCGGCTCTTGCAACGGCTGCGGAATATACCGTGCCTTTATGCGCAGGCCAGGAGCAAGCAGTGGCTGCAACAAAAACGTATCTCGCTACATTAAGTGCGTTGATCCACTTTGTTGCAGCGTTAACCCAAGATAAAAAATTATTGCAAGCACTGACTGAATTACCCACTGCTTTGCATAGTGCGCTTCAACAAGACTGGTCTTCTGCTATTACAGAATATCAACATGCACATAACACATTCGTGGTGGGCCGTGGATTGGGTTATCCTATCGCGGAAGAAGCGGCATTAAAGTTTAAAGAAACAGCAAAAATACACGCGGA
Organism: uncultured Coxiellaceae bacterium; assembly: GCA_964484285.1. Lineage (GTDB taxonomy): Bacteria > Pseudomonadota > Gammaproteobacteria > DSM-16500 > DSM-16500 > CAZUQP01. The sequence continues at coordinate 4,267 of CAZAEO010000101.1, forward strand.
AGCATTTAGTGGCGCAGAATTGCTGCATGGACCCTTTGCTTTAGTCGAGAAACATTTTCCGCTTTTACTCTTTGCGCAACAAGACGAGTCATTTGCCGGCATGCTTGCAATCGCCAAGCGTGTCCATGCGATCGGTGCAAGAGTCATGATCGCATCCCCTGAGCATACGGTTGATTTGCGTAACGAACCTGAATTCATCCAGTTACCTATGCCGCAAGGATTGCATCCTATTTGTGATCCTCTCATGATGATTCAAGCATTTTATATTATGATGGCACGTTTAAGTGTGGCGCGCGGCTTTAATCCAGATGTGCCTTTCAATTTAACAAAGGTGACCAAAACGTGGTAATGATTACGGGCCCGCAAATTTATACTGAACAAGGTGTTGTTCACAATGCTACATTAGTCATTCAGCAAGATAAAATTCAGGAAATCACAAAAAAAAATGTTACAACAGATGTGATCACTTTTCCTAAAACTTATCATCTTGTTCCTGGTTTCATTGATGTGCACGTACATGGTGCAAATGGCAGTGATGTGATGGATGGTGATTTTGCTGCGTTGGAAACGATGAGTCATGCGTTAGCTAAAGAGGGGACGACAACATTTCTTGCCACCACGATGACAGCGACACCTGCTGCTATCGAAGAAGTGTTGCTGACTATTCATGCTTTTATGCAAAAACAGGATGAGGTTAATGGCGCGCGTATTTTAGGCGTGCATTTGGAAGGCCCGTTTTTGTCGCCGAAAAAAGTAGGGGCACAACCTCTTGCAAAAATGTTGACACCTAATATTGAGTATATAAAACAGTGGCAAAAAAAATCGGGCAATCAAATCAAGCTAGTGACACTTGCGCCTGAGTTACCGCATAGTTTAGAGTTAATTCGTTTTTTACAGACGCAGCGCATTGTTGCGGCGATGGGTCATACAGATGCAACCTATGCGGAATCGTTAGCTGCAATTGATGCAGGTTGTTCGCATGTTACCCATTTGTTTAATGCGATGCGCGGTCTGCATCAACGTGAACCGGGTGTCATTGCTGCAGCATTGTTAGCAGAACATGTTTCAACAGAATTAATCGTAGATGGGGTGCATTTGCATCCGGCTATCGTGCAGCTCATTTTGAAAATCAAAAACCACGAAAAAATTGTGCTGGTAACGGATGCGATGCGCGCCAAATGTTTAGCCGATGGTGCTTATGATTTAGGCGGTCAGGCAGTTGAAGTAAAAAATAGTATTGCGAGATTAGCGGATGGTACGCTCGCTGGCAGTACGTTAAAAATGTTTGCTGCATTACGAAATATGATGCAATTTACGTGCTGTGATTTTTTTTCGGCGTTAAAATTCGTGACCGAAAATCCGGCGAAGATGCTCAATATTTTTTCGCAAAAAGGTAGTATTGCACCCGGTAAAGATGCTGATCTGGTTGTGCTAGATGAGCAGTTTAATGTGGTGATGACAATGTGTGCGGGGAAAATAGTTTATCAATTGTGAACGATCGCTAAAAATAGACTGGATGAGGAGAACGTCAAAAATGCAATACAAACGTTACATGTGTTTATTGTGTGGATTTATTTACGATGAAGAAAAAGGGTGGCCAGATGATGGTATTCTGCCTGGTACGCGCTGGGAAGATGTGCCGTTGGCTTGGCAATGTCCAGAATGTGGTGCAAGCAAAGAAGATTTTGAAATGATTGAAGTCGGTTAATTTTTCTCTTAAGATACGACTCCCTAATTAATAAAAAACTAAAAGGAAATAAATATGGATGCTCGAACAAGCGGCTTATTGAGTCCTCAAGATATTCCGAATCATTACCGATTACAGGAGCTGATTGAGTGGGAATGGCAAAAAGTACTCCTCAGATTAAAAAAAACCGAACCATTGGACAATGAGGATTTGGCCAATATAGGTCTTGTTTTTCTAGAGAAGGGAAAATTTAAAGCAGATCAAGCATATAAGGGCGCCGAGTTTTATTTTAATGAAGCATTAGCAGCGGAAGAAAAAGCAGATATTTCTGATCGAGAAATCATGGCAGCGTGTCATTATGGTTTAGCGACCATGAAGCGTGAAAATAACGCATGTGATGAAGCCCTTGCTGAATTTAAGCAAGCGCTGGAATTAACCGAGTCAGATTGGTTAAAAAGTAATATTTTACGGAATGAAGGCCTTGCTTATCTAAAACAAGAGAAATTTGCATTGGCAGCCGAACAATTTAGTGATGCTATCGATGTTGTTGTTGCGAATGAGGATGAAGAGTTAAACGGTTCTTTGCCTGCTTTATATAATTATTGGGGATTGTGTCTTGCACGCCAAGGGTTGGCTGAAGATAACAAAAAACTGCTTGAGCAAGGAGAAAAAAAATTAGCTGTCGCAGCTCAACTTTACCAGAATGCAGGCAGAAAAGGCGTTAACTTAAATAACTCACATGATTATCAATCACATTGTTTTCATCGCGGCATGATTTTGGTTGAATCCGTAGAGCGGCAGTTTAATTTGATTTTTAAATTGGAAGAAGCAGAGCAACTTTTAGAAAGTGCGCTTTTTTACCGTAAACAAAATAAGGCGGACGGACAAAGAATAGGCGATGTATTTATGTTGTTGGGTCGGGCGTGCAAGGCATCAGAAAAGTTAGAAAAAGCGATTCAGCATTTTGATGATGCACTCAAGGAGTATGGAACAGTATTTGGGCCTGATGCTAAGCAGATGAAGAATGCTCTGAAAGCGTTGCAAGATGCTAGAGCAGAATTAGCTGTCGGAAGAGGAAGCGATATACGTAAAACACCTCCTATTTCGCCAAGATTATTTTCTTCACCTCCTGTTTCTAGTGTAATGTTAGAGAATTTGGTACCAGCGACGTTGTCAACGACATCGCCGACTCCTCGATCGCCAAAATCACCCAGGTGAATGAAAGCTGTTTTCTGTGTAAGTAACTACTCAGTACACGACAAAAAACCGTTCGCTCTGA
>CAZAEO010000102.1:0-7186 GCA_964484285.1 uncultured Coxiellaceae bacterium
GAGCGGGGTTTTTTGTGTGGAAGCAATGCGTGAAAATTACATCATACCGCCCATGCCGCCCATACCACCCATGCCGCCACCCATACCAGCAGCACCCATGCCTTCACTTTCTTCTTTTGGAAGGTCAGTAATCATGCATTCAGTGGTAATCATCAGGCCAGAAACAGAAGCAGCGAGCTGTAAAGCTGTGCGTGTTACCTTGGTTGGATCCAAGATTCCCATGTCAAGCATGTCGCCGAATTCGCCGGTTGCAGCATTGAAGCCATAATTGCCTTTGCCTTCGAGGACTTTGTTGACAATGACAGATGCTTCGTAGCCTGCATTGGTTACGATTTGACGTAATGGAGATTCCAATGCTTTGCGAGTTAATTGAATACCCATGTTTTGTGCTTCATTCGCACCTTTCAGGTTTTTCAATGTTTGTAACACGCGGATCAAAGCAACACCACCGCCTGGAACCACACCTTCTTCAACCGCAGCACGGGTTGCATGCAGTGCGTCTTCCACGCGTGCTTTTTTCTCTTTCATTTCAATTTCAGAGCCGGCACCGACTTTAATAACAGCAACACCGCCAGCTAATTTAGCTACGCGTTCTTGCAATTTTTCTCTATCGTAGTCAGAACTAGTATCTGCAATGCGTGCATGAATTTGTTTGATGCGCGCTTGAATCTCCGTTTTTTCTCCGGCACCATCAATGATGGTTGTATTATCTTTGTTAATATGAATACGTTTCGCGGAACCCAAATCTTTCAGGGTAGTGGATTCTAATGTACGGCCCACTTCTTCAGAGATGACTTGTGCATGTGTTAACGTTGCGATGTCTTGCAGCATTTCTTTGCGGCGATCACCAAATCCAGGTGCTTTCACTGCGCATACTTTTACAATGCCACGCATGTGGTTTACAACGAGGGTTGCTAATGCTTCACCTTCCACATCTTCAGCAACAATGAGTAATGAACGGCTTGATTTTGCAACCGCTTCTAAAACAGGTAATAAATCACGAATAGAAGAAATTTTCTTATCGACAATCAGAATAAATGGATTTTCCAGATCAGCAGACATATTTTGCTGATTGGTAATGAAGTAAGGAGAAAGGTAACCACGATCAAACTGCATACCTTCTACTACATCTAATTCATTTTCTAATCCGGAACCTTCTTCAACAGTGATAACACCTTCTTTGCCCACTTTTGCCATTGCATCAGCAATAATGCGGCCAATGGATTCATCAGAATTTGCAGAAATAGTGCCAACTTGCGCAATGGCTTTGTCATCTTTGCAAGGAGCAGATAATTTCTTCAATTCTTCAACAGCGGCTGTAACGGCTTTATCAATACCACGTTTCAAATCCATTGGATTGAAACCAGCAACAACGGCTTTCAAACCTTCGGTCAAGATTTGTCGTGCAAGTACAGTTGCAGTGGTTGTGCCGTCACCCGCTTCATCTGAAGTCTGTGAGGCCACTTCTTTAACCATCTGTGCGCCCATGTTCTTGAATTTATCTTTGAATTCGATTTCTTTCGCAACCGATACACCGTCTTTGGTGACAGTCGGTGCGCCGAAAGATTTATCGATTACAACGTTACGACCACGTGGGCCCATCGTAATTTGAACTGCATTAGCGAGTTCGTTCACGCCCGCCATCATTAATTGACGTGCTTCTTCAGCAAATCGAACATCTTTAGCTGCCATGATATTTCATCCTCTTAAAATTAATTAGTAACAAAGTATAAAAGTCATTATTAATCTTCCAATACGCCCATGATGTCTTCTTCGCGCATCACAAGGTATTCTTTTGTATCTAGCTTGATATTGGTGCCTGAATATTTACCAAACAATACGTCATCACCCACTTTAACTTGAAGGGGTACTTTTTTGCCTTCCTGATATTTACCATCACCCGCAGCAACCACTTTACCTATCATAGGCTTATCTTTGTCAGCGGTGTCAGGAATAACGATTCCACCTGCAGTTTTGGTTTCAAGTTCACGTGGTTCCACTACAACGCGATCGGATAATGGGCGGATTTTACTGCTCATTGTCTTGCTCATTTATTCGTTCTCCTTTTTTAAATAGTATGTAATATTTTTACCCTTTAACATTTAGAGGTAAGATAGGGTTTTAAAAAACCCATCCTACATTATAATGGGGGCTAACTTAGCACTCTCAAGTGCGGAGTGCTAAATATAATCGGAATTACGCTAGAGTCAAGATCGATTTTAAGAAATCGGCAAAAAGGCTGATTAGGAAGTCGTTAAATGCGCATTATATTCATTTTCTTATTAGGGTTGGTTTTGTCTTCTGGTTATGCAAAAGAAAATTCACCGCCTTTACCAGTAGATCAGGCATTTGTTTTGTCTGCCTATCTTGACCAGCATAATAAAGTGGTTTTTGAGTGGAATATTGCTCCAGGTTATTATCTTTATCGCAGTCAGTTGAAATTGACGCCTAGCCCTACCAGTCAGGTGCGAATTGGTAAAATTGAGCTTCCTAGAGGGGATATTCGACAGGATGTAGTGCATGGTGTTTATCAAGCTTATGCAGGGTTAGTCAAGATTTCTGTTCCTTTACGAAGCCCAACAAAGGGTTGGCTGAATTTATATGTGAATTATCAAGGATGTTCCCAATCGGGATTTTGTTATACCCCCATCAAAAAATCATTAAGGGTTGATTTATCACGCGTTGTTCCGCCGCAAAATTTAAATCAATATGTGCAGTCTGCTGGGGCAATGTCTGTATCGAATCCGCTACCAGCAACAGGCGGGGCGGCAACGCTTTTTGGCCAACATAACTTATTTATGCTGATCTTGAGTTTTTTAGGCCTTGGATTGCTGCTGGCTTTTACGCCGTGTGTATTGCCGATGGTACCCATTTTATCGGGAATTATTGTTGGGCATCAGCAAAAAATCGAACCAGGAAAATCATTTTTGCTGTCGATAACGTATGTAGGAGGGATGGCTATTACCTACGCAATTTTAGGTATCGTGATTGCGTTAATTGGCAGTGGCATTCAAGCCGAATTACAAAAACCCTGGATTATTGTGCTCTTCAGCGGCTTGTTTGTGTTGCTCGCTTTATCATTGTTTGGTTTTTATGAATTGCAGTTACCTAAAGCATGGCAACAACGTTTATTGGCGCTCAGTCACCGGCAAAAAGGTGGCACCTATTTAGGCGTTTTTTTAATGGGAAGTTTATCGACTTTAATTGTGTCACCCTGCGTGAGCGCTCCGCTCATCGGTGTATTGGCTTATATTGGACAAACAGGTGATATCGTATTAGGTGCGATTTCCTTGTTAGCATTAGGAGTAGGTATGGGATTACCTCTATTACTGATTGGTGTATCAGCAGATAAATTTTTACCTAAAGCAGGTCCTTGGATGATCACGCTCGAACGATTCTTTGGCATTATGATGTTGGGAGTCGCAATCTTTATGTTGTCGCGGATGATTCAGGGGCCGCTGACTTTGTTTTTGTGGGCGATGTTATGTTTTTTTGCGGCAGTTTTTATTGGAGTTTTTTCACCCGTACCGCGTCGTTTAAACTGGGCTGTAAAAGGAAGCAGTGTTCTAGTATTAGTTTACGGCATCATTTTGTTTATTGGTGCGGTAGAAGGAAATACGGATCCGTTTCATCCGTGGGAGCAATTTAAAACTATTTTTACACAGCAACAACCTAGCAAGAAATTATCATTTATTACCGTTCATTCCATGGCAGAGCTCAATCAACAATTAACTAAAGCACGATCCGCCCAAAAGCCCGTTATGTTGGATTTTTATGCTGACTGGTGTACTGCATGTGTCATAATGGATACGAGCGTATTTGCAAAACCAAAAGTACAACATGCATTGCAATCATTTGTATTACTGCGTGCAGATGTCACGGCAAATAATGCATTTGATCAGGCATTGTTGAAACGTTTTCAGGTCATTGGCCCGCCGACAATGCTATTTTTTAATAGCGGAGGTCAAGAGTTGACATCTCTACGTATTGTTGGTGAAGCGAACGCAGCAGAGTTTTTGGCTAATTTAAAAAATATAGGAAGCACATGAGTGGAAACCAACCAGGCTTATCAAACACCACATCTTACAACCGCAATGGTAGGCCCTTTGCATTTGTTAGAGCGACAATTACTGTGTCATCAACAAAAAATTGAAGAATGGTTCAAGGCGCAATGGGCATTAAGTCCGGCGCCAGTCTATGGGTCAGTGGATTTACGTAACGCTGGATTTAAATTGGCTCCTGTGGATATGAATTTATTTCCTGCGGGTTTTAACAATTTAAATCCTGCTTTTTTGCCTCTTTCAATTGAAGCAGCAAAATTTGCAATGCTCACTGCTGTGCCGCACGCCAAAAAAATTATGTTGTTACCAGAAAGTCACACACGCAATCTTTTTTATTGGAAAAATGTGCAAAGTTTATTGCATATTTTAACGGGCGCTGGATTTGCAGTAAAAATAGGAACCTTGTTACCAGAGTATAACCACGCAAAAGAATTGGCTCTTCTGGAAGGTGATACAGTTATTTTACAGACAGTGACGCGTGACGCGGATGTGATTAAAGTAGGTGATTTTATTCCCGATGTGATTTTGCTTAATAATGATTTGTCAGAGGGTATTCCGCCAATTTTAAAAAATATTACGCAACTGATTGTTCCGCCAGCAGAATTGGGCTGGAGCCAACGGTTGAAGTCTGAACATTTTCAATATTATGCGAACGTGAGCAACGAATTTGCGCAGTTGATTGATATTGATCCTTGGTTTATTTCGCCGTTGTTTCGGCATTGCGGCGAAATTGATTTTATGCAGCGTCAAGGTGAAACCTGTTTAACGCAGCATGTAGAAGAATTACTAGCCGAAATCCAGAAAAAATATCAGGAAAATACTATTTCTTGTAAACCTTTCATTATCGTAAAAGCGGATGCTGGCACATATGGTATGGCTGTGATGACCGTACGCAGCGTGGATGAAATGCGTTTACTTAATCGCAAACAACGTACGAGCATGTCAAAAACAAAAAGCGGGCAGCCAGTACATCGGGTGATTGTGCAAGAAGGCGTTTACACGTTTGAAACGTGGGGCAAAAATAATGCGGTTGCTGAGCCCGTGGTTTATTTATGGGGGCAGCGAGTCGTAGGCGGGTTTTATCGCGTGCACAAAGAACGAGGTGTCGATGAAAATCTCAACGCACCAGGAATGCATTTTGAACCGTTGGCATTTGCGACGACGTGTCATCAACCTAAGCAAGTCTCCGAGCTCGATGAATGTCATAATCGTTTTTATGCTTATGGTGTTGTTGCGCGATTAAGTATGTTAGCTGCTGCGCGCGAAATGTTGGAGCAGAAAAAATGACGATCAACATGGGTGTTGTCATGGATCCAATCGCTGCTATTCATTACAAAAAAGATAGTACGCTTGCCATGTTGTGGGAAGCAGAGCAACGCGGCTTTCACATTTTTTATATGGAACAACACGATATTTTTTTGCGTGACAAGCAAGTTTTTGCCAATGTAAAAAGGTTAAACGTATTTCATGATGAGAATCATTGGTTTGATTTTTCGGAGCAGCGCTGTATTCCGCTGAGCAATTTGCACGTTATTTTGATGCGTAAAGATCCGCCGTTTAATTTAGAATATATTTACACGACGTATTTATTGGAACATGCCGAACAGCAGGGCGTGTTAATTGTCAATAAACCGCAAAGTTTGCGTGACGCGAATGAAAAATTATATACCACCTGGTTTCCCGAATGCTCTCCGCCAACACTGGTTACATGCGATATCACCTTGCTAAGAGAATTTTTGCGTGATCAACACGATATCGTGTGTAAGCCACTGAATGCGATGGGGGGCGCATCGGTTTTCCGGGTGAAACACCCTGATGAAAATGCTTCCGTAATCTTTGAAACACTCACTTCTTATGGCGCTGCAACCATAGTGGCGCAACGTTATATTCCTGATATTAAACAGGGCGATAAACGTATTTTGCTTATCGATGGTGAACCTGTGCCGCATGCACTTCTGCGGATCCCTGCCGAAGGTGAATTACGCGGGAACCTGGCAGCGGGCGCCAAGGGTATTGCCCAGCCATTAACCGAACGTGATCGCTTTATTTGTCAGCAAGTTGGGTCTACTTTGCGTGAAAAAGGCTTAATTTTCGTAGGGTTAGATGTCATAGGGGATTATTTGACGGAAATCAATGTCACAAGCCCCACCGGCATCCGTGAATTGGATGACCTAACTAGTTCAAAAATAAGCACTAAATTGTTTGATTCTATCGAGCGCCGGTTAAGTATCTCTTAAGCTAAAAGCTGTATAAATAATGTATAGGCACTCATTCTTATTATAAACGAGGATATTTATGACAGCAGCAAGGCGTGATGCAGAACTTGAAGCGTTGGTGCGACAAAGAGCGGCTTTGGTAGCAGAAGTCAAAGCGCTGCAACAGGAGCTTGCTCAGTTACCCAAAAACCTAGGGGAATTTAAAAAAGCCATTTTTGACGAAGCAAAAGTGGATGCCGCACAGTTTAAGAAATTTGATGTTGTAAAGCATTATCCTAATTTGTCAGGAATACTTAACGAAGTAAATCATCACAGTGGTATTTTGGGCAATGAATTGCGGATTATTTGTGATGCAATGCAAAGTAAAACGGAATTAGAGGACATAGCTAGAGAAGACAATGAAAGAAATAAGCTAGCAGAAGAGCATAAGCAACAGCAAGAAAAACTTAATTTACTAAAATCTGGATTGTCTGCTTTATTGATAGAAATCGCAGCAAGTTATTATAACGAGCATGTTTTTCCCAACTATTCGAAAATGGCTAAAGAAAAAGCGAGAAAACCATTTTATGAAAATTTTTTAGAAATAGGCGCATCCATCGAATTTTCTACGAGTGAGAATGCAGATAATCATGCGGAAGTACTTAAATTTAATGATTTAACAATACAGACTAGGAAAAAGCTTTTTGAGATACTCAGTCGATTTTTATGCAGTGCAGACCAGACTATTTGTTTGTTAGCTGCAAAAAAAATTCGCGATCTTCTAGAGTGTGAAGTTGAAAATAAATCAAATGATAAGGAAAGATATAAGAAATATATTCATATTTCTGCAGTTGCTCACGAAAATAAAGGATGGGGAATTTTGGCTCCTACCACAACGTATGATCAATATAAAGTAGGATTAACTAAGAG
>CAZAEO010000103.1:0-7137 GCA_964484285.1 uncultured Coxiellaceae bacterium
CAGCCTATTTCCGACGAGCTTAAGTTGGAAATAGATGAAAATATTTTTTCAGATTTTGAAAATATTCTATTATATGGTGATGTTGGAAAATATGTGGTATCGAAATATCTTACTATCTTCGATTTTTCAATATTGAGTCGCGTATCAAAAAAATTGGCGACTGCTATGCTGGAGAAAATAAATTCTCATACTAATAAACAATTATTACTATTTGTTTTAGATCGTAGTATTGCGGGTAACAATGGGTTTCCTGATGAAAAAGAGATGAGCAACAAAAATGCTTCTGCTAAAATGATAGCAGAAAAAATTAAATATCCATTAAGTTGTTATTTGGAAAAGATAAAAAAATCTTTTATTACTGAAACAATAACTCATCATCCAGCCCGTACCGTCGGTTTTCATGGCGATTTTTTTACCTATGACGCATGGGATGAGTATGACAGCAGATTAAATATTACCAAATTGAATGTTAATTTCTTTATCAATAGCCCAGCGAGATACTTACTTAATTCTCCTCCCGCATGGATTTTTCTAGGAAAAGAAAACGAAGAAAAACTTATCTGGTTAAAGCAGATTCGCCAGCTATTAGATTTATACATGCATGTCAGCAATAATGATATGGATTCGATGAGAAAGGTGATGAATCGTGATAATTCACTGACTTATTTAAATAATCAACTTATTCTCAGCTATTTCTCAGAAAATCCTGCTATAGTACGTCCGCTCGATTTAGCAATATCAAAAAATAACAAGCCTATGATCACTTACTTGCTTGGCTTAGGAATTCTGCTCGAGAAGCACCATATTGAAAATATTATTAAAAATCTTACGAAAAATTTCATCTTAGAAACCCTGCCAGAGTCTATTATTGCTGCACAATTAACATCTGCTTTTCCATCTAAATGGAATAATAGAACAATTAAAATTGTCGCACAATTTGAAAATTTTAAAGAATGTCTTTATCAAAAAATATTAGCTGAAAAAGATAAAAATCAACTCGTATTATTACAAGCTGGATCAGACAAAAATAAAGAAACGCTTCTTAGTAAATTATTTCATGTAAGCCGTGGAATAATGTATATATTTAAAGATAGAGATTTACTAAAATCAATTCATGAAACCTGCCAACAACTTAAAAATAAACCGGCTGTTGCTTCAACAAAACCAAAAGAATTATTGTTTTCTGGCGCATCATCATTATTTTTTCAAAAATCCAATAATAGTTCAGAAGAGACTAAAGAGACAGAAAAGTTATTGTCACAAATTCAACATATGTGATTTAATGTTAATCATTTTATATTGCTGGGGTAATAAATGACAACGACGCGGAACTTAAAACTAGAGGATGTATTAAAAATAATTAACGAAGCTGGTAATAATCTGGACTTTGGCCATTTCTAAAATTTCAAGCAAAGATTAAGTTCAGCTTAAGGGATTGTGAAAATAAGAGGTTAGCTGGGAGCTTCGGGAAAATGGCCAAGTCGAGCTTGAGGGTCAATCAATAGCATTTATGATCGCTGAAAAATAACGCGGAGGTTCAGGTCGCGCATACCATGCTAATAGATAACTATGATGATAGGTTTTGCTGTGGTTGAGTGCAATCAGTGAACCGTCAGCAATATAAGGTTTAGCAAATTCTTTGGCTAAAGTCGTATAACCCAATCCTTCTATGACCATCATTGCTAATGATTCAGTTCGATTGACAAAGTGTCTAGCATGATAGGCAATGTCGTATAAATCATACATTTTTAAATAATGATGCGTCAGTCGGTCGCTGGGATCAAAATCGATAATATGTTCAGATGCAATAATGTCGCGTAATTTACGCTTTTTCCAGGCGCTTGTGCAAACCAAGATATATTGTTCCGATTTTAACTGTTTAACTGCCATCTCGCGTGCTAAATGTTCTGGCTGGATAACAGCAAAATCAACGTGCCCCATTTTTAATTTTTGATGTCTATTCTCAATATCATCGATATCAAATCGAATATTGAGTTGCGTGAATTTTTTTAACACAGACAGACAACCAGGAATAATGCGCGATTTCATGATGCTAGTAGGGCCCGCAATGGAAATTTCAATATCGGATTGGGTAGCCGCGCCTTGAATAGTGGCCAGTGTTTCTCCTTCCAGTGATTTTGCTGCATGACAATAGCGAATGAGCGCTTCGCCTTCTTGCGTGAGTACCATGCCACGTCGAGTGCGAACAAAAAGGGTTGTCTTTAATTTTGTTTCAAGTGTTCTAATGCGCTGCGTAATGGCAGTTTGTGTCATGTGTAAACTGCTTGCTGCTCCGTGTACTGTTTTATGTTGGGCAACGGCTAGGAAGGCTTCTAGTGGCGGGCTAAGTAAACTCATTTTTTTTGATCACTTTATAGATTTAATTCATTATATTTATATCTAAGATTGCCTTATACTGCAACTATTTCAATTATGTTAAAGTTAGAACATATGACAGAATTAAAAACAACAGCACTGGTGCTTTTAATTGTAGGTGCCATTGATAGTATTCGAAACTTACCGGCAACTGCTCTTTTTGGCAGTTCGCTGATTTTCTTTTTTATTTTTGCAGCGGTCGTTTTTTTAGTGCCAACCGCGCTTGTTTCAGCCCAATTATCTTCGACTAATACAGATAAAAGCGGCATTTATCATTGGGTCGATTCAGCATTTGGCCCTAAAATGGCATTTTTTTCCGTTTGGTTGCAATGGATCAATACCATGGTGTGGTTTCCTACGATATTGTCGTTTATTGCGGGTACGCTGACTTATTTATTCGATCCGAATTTGGCGCAAAATAAAACGTATTTGATCAGTATCATACTTACATTATTTTGGACAATGACATTCATTAATTTAAAAGGCGTACATACCTCGGCTAAATTTGCTAATTTTTGCGCGCTCGTTGGCATGGTGATGCCTATGCTATTCATTATTGTGATGGCAGCAGTTTGGGTCGCGTTAGGTATGCCATTGCAAATTCATTTCACGATAGCAAGCTTAGTGCCTTCATTGTCACATTCAGAGAATTGGATTTCGCTCACCGCTATTATGACTTCTTTTCTTGGCATCGAATTGGCAATGGTACACATTAAAGAAGTGCATCAACCACAAACCACTTTTCCTAAAGCACTGGGTATTTCTATTGTGCTGATTTTAATGACCATGATTCTCGGTTCTTTGGCGATTGCATTGATATTGCCTAAAAATGAAATCAATTTAGTGAATGGCGTGATGCAAGCTTTTACAAATTTATTTGCGGTTTATCATATGACATGGTTGCTGCCTATCATGACAATGATGTTATTAATGGGTAGTTTGGGCGGTATAACGAGTTGGATTATTTCGCCAGCAAAAGGATTATTACAAGCAGCACAAAGTGGTTATTTACCTAAATGGTTTGCTTATGAAAATCAACATGGCGTTGCGAGTTATTTATTAATGACGCAAGCTGGATTAGTCACATTGGTCTGTCTTGCTTTTTTATTCATGCCCAGTGTGAATGGTTCTTATTGGCTCTTGTCTGCTTTGAGTACGCAGCTCTACATGTTAATGTATGTCATCCTTTTTATGGCGGCAATTTGTTTAAAGCAAAAAAGTCCTGCACAATCGGCAGCGTTTACTATTCCTGGTGGGAAAATGGGTACCTGGTTCGTTTGTATCGTTGGATTGATGGGTTGCGCCATTACGCTTATGGTAGGATTTATTCCGCCGGATGGGATTAATGTAGGCGGAATAGTTCATTACGAAATGATATTCAGTAGCGGTATCGCGGTAATGATAGCGCCTGTTATATTATTTATGAATAATTTTCTTAGGGAAACAGCGTGAAGATACATCCTCATTTTTGGCAAGGAAAACGCGTTTTTTTAACCGGACATACTGGATTCAAAGGAAGTTGGTTATCACTTTGGCTACAAGCACTGGGTGCGATGGTCACAGGTTATGAGTTATTCAGAGACGGCTAAAGTATTAATTAATATTACAACGGACAAATGTTACGAAAACAAAGAATGGCAGTGGGGATACCGCGAAATTGATTCGATGGGCGGAGATTGGTCACAAGATCGGTTAGTGCCGGATCTTGTTGCTGCATTAGTCAACGCAAAAAAACCGCTCATACGTTTTCCGCAAGCGATACGTCCATGGCAACATGTATTGGGGCCATTGTCTGGTTACCTTATGTTGGCAGAAAAATTATATGATTTTCCAACAGACTATGCGCAAGCATGGAACTTTGGTCCGGAAGACAAAGATTGCCAACCTGTTTCTGAAATTGCCCATCAATTTTGTAAAATATGGGGCGATGCTGCTACATGGGAAAAAGAGCCATCCACAATAGAATGTCCGCATGAAGCCACTTTTTTGAAACTGGATAGTTCAAAAGCAAAATCTCTTTTACAATGGCAACCACGCTGGACGTTGCAGCAAGCCATTGAAATAACCGCAGCATGGTATAAAGGCTGGTGTAGAGGGGAAGATCCACTTGATATGACTTTGCAACAAATTGAATTATACACTAGGGGTTGACGATCATAAGGTATAAAAATTAGCGGTGATGAATTCTTTTACGATTAATGGCAAGACATTTACTTCAGCTTATTTGCATGGATTAAATTCATTCCAAGTTAAGTCTGCGCTGAAACCGTATGTCATTTACTGGGACGAAAGTGATAATCCTTTTCAACGTATTAATGCATTATTAAAAGAAAATTCAAATAATGTTTTACTGATCGATGAAAATGTTTTACGGCTATATCAATCTTTTCTTACTGTAGAACTTTCTCAAATTTTTTCGGTCAATGCATCTGAATCTTTTAAAACATTAGAAAGCGTAACCGCATTATTGGATTTTTTGTGTCAACGTGATTTTACTAAGGATGAAAAATTAATTGTCGTTGGCGGTGGGATCATTCAAGAAATCGGTGCATTTGTAGGAACGTGTTACAAGCGAGGGATAAAGTGGGTACATTTTCCGACAACATTGCTTTCCATGAGCGATAGCTGTCTTGGCGGGAAAATCGGGATTAATTATAAAGGCGTTAAAAATCAAATTGCTTTATTCGGTACACCAACAGCAGTTGTGATTCATCCGTTTTTTCTTCAATCATTAACAGAAGAAGCGTTAAGATCGGGTTTAGGAGAAATTTTAAAATCATGCATTATCGGCGGCGAAGCATTTTTGTCAATTTATCAACAATGTGTTCAGCAAGGAAAAGTTCATTCTTTGCATGACTATAAAATACTTGTTTTAAACGCATTAAGCATTAAACGTGCCATTGTTGAAGAAGATGAATTTGAATTGAATCATCGTCGGAGTTTGAATTATGGCCACACGTTGGGACATGCTATCGAAGTGATGTCAGATTATGCGATTACGCATGGATTGGCAGTGACCCTCGGAATGATCGTTGCCAATGAATTAAGTTATCGTCGAAATTTATTGAAACTGTCCCAAAAAGAACGCTTAAATAAGTTGTGTCTGGAATTACTTCCTGACGCGATGGGTAAATGCATGCAAGCTATATCATTCCATAATTTGTTACCGTTGCTGCAAAAAGATAAAAAAGCAGAAAGTCGGCACGTGAGTTTTGTTATGATGAAAGAAATAGGTGATATTCATTTCATTAAATTACTTCTTAATAATGACTTGCTAAATGAAATTAAACAAATCGTACAAGGAATTTTTTATTGCAATGCGATATCTTAGACAGGTCAAATCAGCTATTAAACATTTTTTTACCCTTGATCGGCGTGTAGTATTTTCACTTTTATTTCGCGCTAGCCAAGCATTAGTCGGTGTGGTGACGGTTTTAATGATTGGCTGTGTGTTCAATCCGGAAGAACAAGGATATTACTACACATTCAGCGGTATTTTGGCATTACAAATCATTTTTGAAATGGGCCTGTCTTTTACTATATTGCAATTCGCTGGCCATGAGTTTGCAGTTATTTCCTGGTCTTCGCAACAAAAAATAGAGGGGCCTCCAGAGAAAGTCGCTCTATTGGGCAGTTTTTTAGCAAAATGTGCCATTGCTTACGGTCTTATTGCCTTGGCAATTTTTGTTATAGTATGGCCTGTTGGCATTCTTTTTTTTACTACCGCCGATCATCATTCTTTTGTTATTAGTTGGGGGCTACCGTGGTTTTGTCTTTGCATCACAACGGCAGCGAATGTTTTTACTTTTCCGTTTTTATCGGTTATCGAAGGTAGCGGGCATATTGTTCAGATTAACCAATTTAAAATAATACGCAATACCGCAGCAGCATTTTGCATGTGGATTGCGATGCTCGGTGGCGCGAACTTGTATAGTATTGCATTCGATCCTTTGATTCGCTTTGTGATAGGTGTTCTATGGATCAAGATAAATTATCCGGACTTGATTGCTAAAACCTATCTTGGTTTTAGACATATGCATCCTAAAAATTCTATTCAATTACTTCAACCCTTACGTTGGATGGACGAGGTTTGGCCTATGCAATGGCGCATAGCAATTAGCTGGATATCTGGTTATTTTGTGAATCAACTTTATGCGCCTATTGTGTTTTATTATCATGATGCTGCTTCGGCGGGAAGATTGGGCGCCAGCATGATGGTATGCAATTTGTTATCATTGTTCGCTACTACTTTTCTGACAGCCTATAATCCTGAAATGTGTCAATTGATTGCTAACAAGAAATGGCAATTACTTTATTCACTTTTTAAGCGAGTTTTTTTGCATGCGCTTTTTTTATCTATTATTGCTGCCGGTTTGATTTTGGCTGCCATGTTTCTCCCGTTTCTGGCATTTATTGCGCACCGTTTTGTATCGCCTTTAGAAATGTTATTATTATTAATCGGCGCTCTTTTAAATTATCTAATTGGCGCTATCGCGCTATTTCTTAGGGCCTTCAAACGCGAACCTTTTGTCTGGGTATCGTTGATCAGTTCTATTCTTAATGCATGCCTTGCTTGGTGGTTTGGCAGGCTGTATGGAACAGTAGGGGTCGTTTCCATTTTTTTACTGGTAAATTTATTTTTTGGCTTGCCAGCTGCTTGGTTTCTTTGGCGTAAGAACACAGTACATTTATGGACAGATAATCTTGCATGGGAGAATAGTTAACGTGAGTATGGCATAAGCGTAAAATATCAAATTTACG
>CAZAEO010000104.1:0-7011 GCA_964484285.1 uncultured Coxiellaceae bacterium
CCGCGACCCCCGGCGTGACAGGCCGGTATTCTAACCAACTGAACTACCACTCCTTCATTAGCGATTTTTTACCAACCCTATAAACGCAAGTTCCGGTTAAGCCAAAACCTGGAACGCGATCATGCTGCGCTACAGCAGGACCCTATAAAATTTCCATAATATTGGTGGGTGCTGAGGGGCTTGAACCCCCGACCCTCGCCTTGTAAGGGCGATGCTCTCCCAACTGAGCTAAGCACCCAAAAACTTAGCAAAATATAGCTTTGTGCTATATCATCCTAAATTCGGCAGTTGCAACCTGCTGCGAAGGTCTACTGCACCGAATCTAAGGCTTACTTAGTATATAAAAAAGACTTCAGGGAATTTAACCGAAAACTTTACTAAATCTAAAGTTACAATCAACGACCTTCTTCTTTTTCTTTTACAGCATCTTTCAATGCCTTACCTGCTTTAAATCCAACAACTTTAGCGGCTTTGATTTTAATTTCTTGCCCTGTTTGCGGATTGCGTCCTTTTCTTGCAGCACGTTGTCTTATAACGAATGTTCCAAAATTCACTAATACTACCGGTTCATCTTTTTTTAAAGACGAGGTAATAGCATCAATTAATGCACCTAACGCGCGCTCTGCAGCAGCCTTAGTTACCTCTGCTTTATCTGCAATAAGTTCAACAAGCTCTGCTCTATTCATATGCCCTCTGCTTTTTTTCTGTCCGTGGTTAAAAACATATCCTGATCTAACTCTCTATTTCTCAGCTTGCTATTACTTTTATTGCAAGCTGTTTGAAGTGTGATTTATACCAATAGGGAGAAACATGTGTCAAGCAATCTATTACAACTTTATCATAATTTTTAACTTCTAATAGGGCCAAAATTAATGCGTTCGCGCACGGTCTCCCTTACGCAATCTTTTTTGTTGAGCACCTATGATACTTTTCGATTTATTTTTTCTGCTTTTGCCCGTGATCTGCCCTGAATAATTACGTAATGCATAATTAAGCACCTCATCGATCCAACGTACCGGCTTAATATCTAGGTCTTTTTTAATATTATCAGGAATTTCTTTCAGGTCTTTAACGTTTTCAGCCGGGATAATAACATTCTTAATACCACCTCGATGCGCAGCTAATAACTTCTCCTTGATACCACCTACTGCAAGCACCTCGCCACGTAGGGTGATTTCTCCCGTCATTGCATAATCAGAACGTATAGGTGTTTGTGTGATAACAGATACCAATGCTGTACACATACTAATACCAGCGCTAGGGCCATCTTTAGGCGTGGCTCCTTCCGGAACATGGATGTGGATATCATTTTTATCAAAGAAGTGCTTTGAAATGCCTAATAGAGGTGCTCTTGAACGCACAACAGTCAATGCAGCCTGAATAGATTCTTGCATCACTCCACCTAACTGCCCTGTATAAGTCGTCTTTCCTTTACCAGGCACAGTAACTGCTTCAATTTCAAGCAGCTCGCCCCCCACTTCAGTCCAAGCCAATCCTTTCACTTGACCAACTTGGTCTTTTTCAGCTGCAATATCATGACGATAACGACGCACACCTACATAATGCTCTAAATCAGTAATCTCAATGCGTTTTGTTTGGGATTTAAGTTTAGACTTAGATTTAGTTTTGGCTTTTAATAAAATTTCTTTTACTACTTTACGGAAAATTTTTGAAATTTCGCGCTCTAAATTTCGCACACCCGCTTCACGTGTGTAATATTGAATAATATACCGAACTGTTTCCATCGGGATTTCAACTTCCAACGGCTTTAAGCCATTCGCTATCATTTGTTTTGGAATAAGATGACGTAACGCAATATGGACTTTTTCATCCTCGGTATATCCAGGAATACGAATAATTTCCATACGATCACGCAATGCAGGCGGTATTTCCAACGTATTTGCTGTCGCAACAAACATCACGTTTGACAAATCATAATCCACTTCCAAATAATGATCATTAAACGCATGATTTTGTTCCGGATCTAATACTTCTAATAACGCTGATGCTGGATCACCGCGAAAATCCATAGCCATTTTGTCTATTTCATCTAATAAGAAAAATGGATTTTTTACATCTGTTTTTGAAATTTTTTGAATAATTTTCCCTGGCATTGCACCAATATAGGTTCGACGATGCCCTCGTATTTCTGCCTCATCGCGAATACCGCCTAAAGACATACGAATAAACTTACGCCCTGTCGCATTCGCAATAGATTGCCCCAAGGACGTTTTACCAACCCCAGGCGGCCCTACTAAACATAAAATAGGTCCTTTTAATTTTTTCACGCGTTTATTAACAGCCAGATATTCAAGAATTCTCTCCTTCACTTCTTTAAGACCATAATGTTCAGCTTCAAGAATTTTTTCTGCTTCTGCTAAGCTAACTTGCAATTTAGATTGCTCTTTCCAAGGCAAAGCTAACATCCAATCCAAATAATTACGTGATACAGTTGCTTCAGCCGACATGGGTGACATCATTTTTAGTTTATTCAGTTCTGCTTTACATTTTTCCAGTGCCTCTACTGTCATGCCTGATTTTTCAATTTTCTTAGCTAATGCTTCTAGTTCATTTGGAATCTCATCTAATTCACCTAATTCTTTTTGAATCGCTTTCATTTGTTCATTCAAATAATATTCCCGTTGGGTTTTTTCCATTTGACGTTTTACACGCCCACGAATTTTCTTTTCCACTTGCAACAAATCAATCTCAGATTCCATGATGCCTACAAGTTTTTCCAGGCGCTTCGCTAAATCAACTATTTCAAGCAATTTTTGTTTCTCTTCTAACTTTAACGATAAATGAGCCGAAATAGTATCTGAAAGACGACTGCCATCTTCAATAGCCAATACGGAAGCTAAAATTTCGGTAGGGATCTTTCTGTTTAATTTTACGTATTGTTCAAATTGAGATTTTAATGAACGAACTAATATTTCGATTTCACGTGATTCAAGGTTAATATCTTCAATTAATTTAACATCTGCTAAGAAATAATCTTTATTTGTTAGAAAACGGATAATTTGCGAGCGCTTAACACCTTCAATTAATACCTTAACTGTACCATCAGGTAACTTAAGCAATTGCAAAACAGTAGCCAAGGTTCCTATATGATAAATACCCTCTTCAGTGGGCTGATCATCAGCCGCGCTTTTTTGGGTAGCAACCAGAATCTGTTTATCTGCGGCCATTGCAATTTCAAGTGCTTTAATTGAACGTTCACGACCTACAAAGAGAGGAACAACCATGTATGGATAAACAACTACATCACGTAGGGGTAATACGGGAACACCTAATAATCCTTCGCTTTTGCTTGATGTCATGTTTAGCTCCTCTGCATGGGTGATGCCTAAACAACCACATGATAAATGTAGTGTATTTTTTCCTATATATAATAAGTATATGCGAATTAAGGGAAGTTATCACTCAGAAGTAGCAAAAACCTGCTCATTATTTTCATATACAATAATGGGTGATGAGTCGCCTTTTACGGAGGATTCATCAATAATCACTTTTGCTACGTTGTTTAATGAAGGCAACTCATACATGGTATCCAATAAAACTTTTTCCAGAATGGAACGTAACCCACGAGCACCTGTTTTCTTTTCAACACATCGTTCCGCAATTAATTGTAACGCAGAATCGCGAAATTCTAAAGAAGCACCATCCATTTCAAAGAGCTTACGATATTGTTTTACTAATGCATTTTTGGGTTCAGTTAAAATTCTCACCAGCGCTTCTTTATCCAATTCTTCTAACGTAGCAACAACTGGAAGGCGACCAATTAATTCCGGTATTAAACCAAATTTAATCAAATCAGCAGGCTCAACTTCATGCAATAATTGATCGATTGATTTAGAATCTTCTTTGCTATGTATTTCAGCAGAAAAACCAATACCCGATCTTTCTGAACGCTCACGAATGACTTTTTCTAAACCAGCAAACGCGCCGCCACAGATAAAGAGCATATTTTTAGTATCCACTTGAATAAATTCTTGCTGTGGATGTTTGCGTCCCCCTTGTGGTGGAACAGAAGCAACTGTGCCTTCAATCAATTTCAAAAGCGCTTGCTGCACGCCCTCCCCTGAAACATCTCGGGTAATAGAAGGATTTTCAGACTTTCGCGATATTTTATCGATCTCATCAATATATATAATTCCTGTTTGTGCTTTTGCGACATCGTAGTCACATTTTTGTAATAATTTTTGAATAATGTTTTCTACATCTTCACCCACATAACCCGCTTCAGTTAAGGTGGTTGCATCCGCAATAACAAAAGGGACATTCAACAATCTTGCTAATGTTTCTGCAAGTAACGTTTTCCCACTGCCGGTAGGCCCAACTAATAGAATATTGCTTTTGTTAAGTTCAATTTCATTATTTTTATGCTTGGTACGCAACTTTTTATAATGATTATAAACAGCCACAGATAAAGTTTTTTTAGCATAGGACTGCCCGATGACATATTCATCTAATATTTTACAAATTTCGGCTGGTGTAGGTAATTGTGCTAATGCATCATCAACAGATTGCGTTTTTTGAATTTCGTCATGAATAATTTCATGACATAAAGCCACACATTCATCACAGACATACACAGAAGGCCCCGCAATGAGTTTACGTACTTCGTGCTGGCTTTTTCCGCAAAATGAGCAGTGTAACACTTTATCTTTACCTATATTACCACTCATAACAATAAAACCTCTTTATATTCAATAGATGATACATGGAGTCAATTAGTAAAAATTCAAGTAACACAAAAACCCTCTTTACTATTCTATCATGCTGATAGATGGAGACAATTGTTTAAAATTCAAGTTAGAGCCCAGGATAATTACACTGGCGCTTTTTCTTTTTGTTTAACTGAAATACGCTGTGTCAAAATCTTATCGATTAATTTATATTCCAATGCTCGTTCAGGACTCATAAAATTATCACGGTCAGTATCTTTCGCAATCACTTCTTCTAGTTGGCCTGTGTGATGCGCTAAAATTTTATTTAATCGAGCACGTATCTTGAGTGTTTCTTCTGCATGAATAGCTATATCCGATGCCTGACCTTGTACACCACCTAATGGTTGATGAATCATGACTCGCGCATTGGGCAGACAATATCGTTTACCTTGAGCACCGCCAGCTAATAATAAAGCGCCCATGCTCGCAGCCTGCCCTACGCACATGGTACTGACATCGGGTTTAACAAACTGCATTGTGTCGTAAATTGCAAGTCCCGCAGTAACGACACCCCCAGGCGAATTAATATAAAGCGAAATGTCTTTATCAGGGTTTTCTGATTCTAAAAATAATAATTGAGCGACAACGAGATTAGAAACAAAATCATCAATTGGCCCTACGATAAATATGACTCTATCTTTCAACAATCGCGAGAAAATATCAAAAGAACGTTCACCTCGAGCTGTTTGCTCAACAACAATCGGAACAAGATTTCCATTCATTATCGTGTCAAATCCACTTTTGCTCATTATTATTTTCCTTATTACCAAACGTTAACTATTAACAAGCTCATTATAACTAACCATCTTATGAGTCACCTGCACTTGTTCCAAAAGTTTTTCTACTACTTGATCTTCCAACACATGCATTTCTATTTCGGCTTGCGCACGCTTATTATTTGCATACCATTTCATAACCTCAGCAGGATCTTCGTAAGCAGCAGTGATCTTGGCTAAATAATCCTGAACACGCGAAGCATTTACAGAAAGTGTATGCTGCTTCACAATTTCTGCGACTAATAATCCTAACGCTACATTACGTTTAGCTATTTCATCAAAGCGCGCCATTTCCTCTTTAGTATGTTGGTGCGGCTGCCCGTGATGAGGATGGACTTCATCATGTATACGATTCGCTTCCTGTTCGATCATGGCGTGCGGAAGTTCAATGGTATTCTGTTCCAGTAACACGTCAAATACCTGATTCTTTAATTTTAAATTGACAACTCGTTCCAATTCACGCTCTAAATTTTTCTTAATTTCAGTCTGCAAATCAGCAAGATTGCCTGTTTTAATACCTAATTTTTTAATGAATGCTTCATCCAGTTCAGGTAATTCTGGTTGAGAAATAGCAATCACTTTAATTGTAAATTCAGCAACTTTACCAGCAACGTCTTTTGAAGGATAATTTTCGGGGAAAGTAATAGGAATGATTTTATCTTCCCCGGTTTTCATCCCCAGAATACCCTCTTCAAATCCAGGAATCATTGTTTTACTGCCCAAAATTAACGAATAATCACGCGCTTCACCGCCAGCAAAAGCCACGCCATTAATAGCACCACGAAAATCAATGACCACCTGATCTTTATTTTGTGCTTCTCGCTCAACCTTTTTCCAATGTACATGCTGCATACGCAAATGTTCTAATACCTTCTCAATATCAGCTTCCGTAATACTTGCCACCTTTTTTTCAAGTGTCTCTAATTTAAAACGAAACCCTTCTAATTCCGGCATGACTTCAAACGTTGCAACAAATTCTAATGGTTGATTTGGTTCTACTACTTTCGGCTCCACTGCAGGAACTCCGACTGGATTCAGCTTTTCTTGGTTAATAGCTGCATATAAAGATGATTGAATAATTTCGCTTAATGCTTCTTTACGTGCAGAATCTCCATAGCGTTGTTTAATCACATTTAATGGTGCTTTACCAGGGCGAAAGCCCGCAATTTTCGCATTTTTAGCTAATTTTGTAAGCTGCTTATCATATGCTTCCGTCATTTTTTCGACAGGAACAGTGATGGTAATACGGCGTTCAAGTTTACTTGGAGCTTCCACAGATACGTGCATAACAATCCTCGAATAATCTACATAAAAAATTAAAGGGCATCCGAAGATAACCCTTACTAAAGAGTTATTATAGTGAAAAACCCTAGCTAATGAAACCGAAAAAAGCCGAATTAAATCCTTAAGATATACCTCTCGCACCTGAGTTTTAGGAATTTTAACGCATGGATTGCGAGAGATTGAAACGTTCTGATTGAGAAAAAACGCAGGTGTAGTCGTTG
>CAZAEO010000105.1:0-6940 GCA_964484285.1 uncultured Coxiellaceae bacterium
TTCCATATTTGCTCGAGATATCATGAAAATTTTAAAATGCAAGCTATTTTCAATGTAATTGCCTTGCTCTCATGATTTCGTTTAATATTAATCATGCTGAAGTGGGTGTTTTATCTTCTGCTTTTTTTTATAGTTTTCTTCTCATTGGTTTTTCACAATACAATTTTTAGTAATGATAATGACTGCTTTTGGTGAACCTATTACTGCTTATTATGTCAATCACTATGATTTTCGAATTGTTTTAAATTATGCTGGTTATATTGCATTTGTCATTGCTGCTTTAATTACATCTAACTAAAAAATAACTAATAAGAAAAAAGCTGTGTTGTTATGCACGGCTTCATATTCTGAAAAACTACGAAATTAATTTAAGAAATGGAAATATCGCCAACCGTATAACTGTCCATATGCCCAAGATCGGTGTAACTTAATCCTTCCACTTCTATTGAGGCCCAGAATATGTTATGCCCAGCTTTTTTAGGAATATATTGTAAGTTTGATTCCAAAGCATTGCCAGCATCACCGCCTGGAGCTAATTCAACATCTTGCTGAGAGTAAGTGCAATTAAAAACATTGTTATCATCCCATAGGCAAAGAGAAAATGTATAGCGATATTGCCTGGGTTCATTACTATTATTATGAATATCGATGTTATGGGAAGCATTAACAGGAACAAGAGTACCTATGGTTCCTGTTACTGGTTCAACTATATTTTCCATTGATATGGTGTCTAGCTTATCAGAATGATTTAGATGAAGGGGATTTGTTTTTTTAGATAGATTACTTATGTTGCTGGCATGAAAATACCCTTTCGTATTCTCTGTCGACCATTCCTTGTGAGCAATAATTTTTCCATTATGAATAGTCAACGCTGATGCTTCTGTGCAAACCAATAAACTCAGCGATAGACATAGAAAAAATTTTATTTTCATTTAAGCTACTCCATTAATTAAATTGTGATTGCCCAGCAAAGCATTGTATCCCATTACTAACATGGACTTACTCACCATGCAATACCATTTTGATTATAATTTTTCTGTGGATAAAATAGCCCGGGTAATTCAACGTTTGTAATTTCGAGTGGTTCAGATGACATAGTATTGCGGTGATTTCAGGTGATTTTAAAGTTGTTGTATAGTACCTGGTTTTCATGATGTTGTCCTGTTCTAAAGCGAGGCGAAAGTAAAGATTTATCATTTTTTAGCTATTTTTCAGGGTGTAATGCTGGATAATTATTTATCCAGAAAACTGGAAAAATAATAAATTGTTTCTATACTTAAATAGAGAGTGTTTTTTGTTAGAACTTTTTGTCTAGAACCGTTAATGATGATAATAGGGAATCAATTTGAGATGTCGTGTGCAAGTCTACTGTAGTAGAAAGCCTAAAACATCGCAGGGGTTTCCAAAATGAAATAAAGGGGATTCTGTAAGACTACTTCTACGAAAACACTCTTCTCTTTATGTGCCCTCCATTTTTCCTTACTATATACCTATATACTGTCTTATCTTAGGAATAGAAACTACTATGCATTCTATTATAGAAAATGAACGTTTATACGGCGCGCATAATTATGAACCCTTGCCGGTGGTGTTAACGCAGGGTAAGGGAATCTATGTCTGGGATGATCAAGGTAATCGTTACATTGATATGATGAGCGCCTATTCTGCTGTTAGCTATGGACACTGTCACCCAGAGTTAGTGGGGGTCTTCACAGAACAAGCCAATAAGCTTGCCATCGTTTCCCGAGCATTTTATACAGACAAATTAGGGATATTTTTGCAAAAAGTATGTGAGGCTGCGAAACAAGAAAAAGCATTACCCATGAATACCGGTGCAGAGGCAGTTGAAACAGCATTGAAAGCAGCGCGCAAATGGGCGTATACAATTAAAAAAGTACCGTCTGATAAAGCAGAAATTATTGCGTGTGAGGGTAATTTTCATGGGCGCACAATTACTATTGTTGGTATGTCTTCTGAACCCCAATATCGTCATGGGTTTGGGCCTTTTGCACAAGGATTTAAATTAGTTCCTTATGGGGATGCGGAAGCTTTGCGAAAAGCAATTACACCAAATACAGCTGCTTTTTTAGTAGAACCTATTCAAGGAGAGGGAGGAATTATTGTTCCACCGCCCGGCTATTTGAAGGAATGCGAGAAAATCTGTCGTGCACAAAACGTATTATTGATATGTGATGAAATTCAAACCGGCATGGGCAGAACCGGTAAATTTTTGGCGTGTGAGCATGATCGCGTACAGCCTGATGCGGTTCTACTCGGAAAAGCGTTAGGCGGCGGATTGTTACCTGTTTCTGCGTTTTTAAGTCGTCGTGAAGTGATGGATGTATTTACTCCAGGAGATCATGGTAGTACCTTTGGCGGAAATCCTCTTGCGGCTGCTGTAGGTGCTGCAGCGTTAGATGTATTGTTTAAGGACAATCTGATCCAACAAGCAGCCAGGCAAGGTGATTACTTGCGAAAAAGCCTCGAAAAAGTCAAATCTCCATTGATCTCAGAGGTGCGAGGAAAAGGATTATTAGTTGGCTTAGTGATTAATCCGCGTTATTATTCTGCACGTGAGTTTTGTTTACAATTATTAAAACATGGCGTACTAAGCAAAGAAACGCATGAAACAGTCGTGCGATTAGCGCCGCCTTTAATTATTACTCCAGCACAAATTGATAGAGTAGTGGCTGCTATTACACGGGTATTAACAACATTGTCAGTGTAAATTTTTAAAGGAATTTTATTATGAAGAAATGGATTGCATTTTCTTGCACACTGATGGCTATTGGATTAACGAACGCTGTTTTTGCTGACGATCCACTGGACTATTTTAAGGGAAGAGCTGCTAGTGAGCAATTGCCGCTTGCTGATCAAGCGCTACAAAATAAAGATTATCAAAAAGCATTTACTATTTATAAACATTTTGCAGAAGGAAATTTACCGGCAGCGGAATATCAACTCGCTTATCTTTATCAAAATGGCCTTGGTGTTGATAAGAGTCCAGAGCTTGCAGCGGCTTGGTACATGCGAGCAAGTAGCCAGGGTCTCCCTGAAGCGCAGTATGCAATGGGAACATTGTATTATTATGGCCTTGGTATCGAACAAGGATTATCCATGGCTGTGACGCTTTATAATCAAGCTGCAAGCAAAAATAACTCTCAGGCTGAATATATGTTGGGTTATTTGACGGCTAACGGTTTTGGCATGACTCAAGATCTTTCAGCTGCTATAGATTGGTATAGCAAAGCAGCGGCGGCAGGGCTGCCCCAGGCCCAATATAATTTAGGATTGATGTATTACACAGGCCAAAGTGTTACTAAAGATCAGGGAAAAGCATTTAACTGGTTTAACTTAGCTGCACAGCAAGACCTGGCTAAAGCGCAGTTTATGGTAGGGTTGATGTACAGTTTAGGCCAAGCCATTCCTGCTGATAAAAAACAAGCTTTATATTGGTATACTCGTGCAGCAGAGAAAGGATTACCACAGGCTCAATATAATTTAGGTGTTCTTTACTATAATGGTACGGGTGCGCCAGCTAATGTAAATACGGCAGTAAGTTGGATAAAAAAAGCGGTCGATCAAGGCTATCCGCGTGCTGAATATTTTTTAGGATATCTTACTTATAACGGTATTGGGGTAACAAAGGATGTTCAACAATCAATTGAATGGTACAGGAAAGCAGCTGAACAAGAATTAGCAGATGCGGAGTTCGCCCTTGGGTTTCTTTATCATAACGGCTTAGGGGTGCAAAAAGATGATCGCCAAGCGTTTGCTTGGTATATGGCAGCCGCTAAGCAAGGTCTTGCCAATGCTCAATATATGATTGGATTGTTTTATCAAAAAGGGATGGGTATTCCAAGTGATCCTAAAGCAGCTGTCTACTGGTATACTCAGGCAGCAGAGCAAGGTATGGATAATGCTCAATTACTTCTGGGCGTGATATATAGCCAAGGACAAGGGATTGCACGTGACTATCAAACAGCTTATGCATGGTTTGATTTAGCATCTACTTCAAGCAATAACCAAATTCGTGATTCAGCACTTAACATGCGTGATGGATTGGGCAAGACAATGACGCCAGCTGATATCAGTGCCGCTAAAAAATTATCGCAAAGTTATTACAGTAAATATGCAAATCAATAAATGTGATGGGTTATGGATAAAAATATGCAAAACAAGAAGAACATGTTTTTATTTTTTATCGCGGGCCTAGTAAGTGTCGGTGGTATTTTATACGGCTATGATATGGGCGTGATTTCAGGCGCATTACTTTTTATAAAAAATACTATTCCGATGAGTGATCTGCAAATGGGTGTTATTGTAGGCGCAGTATTGGGCGGTGGATTAGTCGGCACGTTACTTGCAGGATCGGTAGGCGATTACTTTGGGCGTCGTTATTTAATTTTAGCATCTAGCGTAATTTTTATTTTTGGTGTCGTTGCAATTTTATTGGCAAATAGTTTTATTGTTTTGTTATTGGCAAGATTATTGTTGGGTGTTGGAGTGGGAGTTGTTGTAGTTGCAGTACCACTTTATGTCGCAGAAATTGTGCCTGCTGCTGATCGTGGAAAGTATGTTACTTTTTTCCAGCTCTTGTTAACTTTTGGTATTGTGCTTGCTTATTTCGTTGATTTACTGTTTACCTCGTCAGGCAATTGGCGAGCTATGTTTGCCATTGTGCTTATCCCATCTTTTATTTTATTTTTTGGGATGTTTATTTTACCCGAAACACCTCGTTGGTTGATGGCAAATCGTCAATTAGAAAAAGCAAAACAAGTGTTACGGCGAGTGCGCAATACAGAGTCTGAAGTATCGCGCGATATTCAAGAAATTCAACGTGGTTTGCAAGAAGTGCGTAAAAGTACGTGGAGAGAATTATTTTCGTATCAACTTTTATTGCCTTCCTTGATCGCAGTTGCGATAGCGATATTTAACCAGTTAACGGGTATTAACTTATTCCTGCAATATGCACCTTTAATTTTAAAAAATGCCGGAATTGGTTCGAATTTTGTATCTATGTTAGGTTCAGCAGGCATTGGCGTACTTAATTTTTTATTTACTATTATTGCGATTGTGTTGATTGATACACTAGGACGTCGGCCATTATTATTAACGGGGATAGTAGGGGTCATTACTGCTGAGATATTTTTAGGGGCGATCAATTATTTTATTCCGGGTTCACCTAATGCCGGTGTTTTATCTCTGATGGGCTTATTGTTTTATATTATATTTTTTGCAATTGGCCCTGGGGTGGTTGTTTGGTTAGTGATTTCAGAGCTTTTTCCGACAGAAATACGCGGCAAAGGTATCGCGCTATGTTTGTTTTTTAATTCGTTAGCTTCAACATTACTGGCCACATTTTTCTTACCTATCGTGAAATACCTTGGCATGGGACAGACCTATTGGCTATTTGCGTTTTTTAGCTTAGGTTATTTTTTAGTGGTATTTTTCTTTTTACCTGAAACCAAAGCCCGTTCACTCGAGGAAATTCAACATTATTTCTTTGTGAAAAATAAGTAAAAATGACAATGTTGTCATTTTTCTGTCATCTTGTTGTCAGTGTCTAATTGATATCATTTTGCTGTCGATTCATACATAACGAGGTGATATATGCAAGCGCGCCAAAATGACATCGATGAACTCAAAGAGCCTTTGCTTGAAATTAAAGTTGAAGATGTTCTAGGGGAATCTGGTCGTGCAGAATTACGAGCACGACGAAGACAATTAACAAGGATACTTTTTCGTATCAAGTTGCTTTTATTCGCAACGGGGTGCGCTAATATGGGGCTTGGATTATTTAATATTTTCCATGATATTTGTACAGAAGAAAAGGCTATAAAAAAATGTCACAATGATGCATCACTGGGTGTTTTGGGATTGATATTTGGAACTCTTGGTATAACAGGTTCATTAATTGGCCCAACAACAAATAAGGAGATGCGTGAAATTAATCAAAAGATCAAAAAAATTGAAAAGAAATTGGAAAAGAAAGTTGCTTTTCTCATGGGAGACAATAGTCATCCTCATGTTTTAAATAAACCTATTAGCCGATCTTTTTTCAAGCATGAATTATTTGATCGCAATCTGGTTCCTGTTATTTTTGATTATATGAAAGAAGAAAAACAAAATGCTTCTATTGTGAGGCGTTAAAGTAGGGTAGCCTTGATGGAAGGTAAGTCTACTACATTGGCCTTGTAAATTGATTAAATTTGGATAAACTGTGGAAGCAGTTTATGGTAATCTGGAATAGTTCCGACCTGATGTGACACTCAGCTTGACTAACAGTTTTAGCTATTATCCTGCTAATGCTAATTCCACAGCTTTATGGTTGCGCGCGATGACGACCAGATAAGCTCTTGCTGCACCTTCAGGTTGACGTATTCCTTGTTCCCATTTTTCTAAAGTGCGAATGCTGAAGCCATATGTGTTTGCAAATTCTTGTCTGCTTAAATGTAAGTTTAAACGAATTTTTTTAACATCTATTTTTTTAGGTACATAAACCTTATGGACTTTTACTTTGATTTTTTCTTTCTTAGCATAGGCCAGCGCCTCTTTCGCGCCTTGTAGTAAGCTTTTACTTAATTTTCTCATATGGATTACCTTTCGTATTCTGTAACAATTAGTTTAATAATTTTGCGTAAAAGTATTTTTTCAGCAGCAGTTAAATTTTCTTTTTGATTTTTTTTGTACGCGGTGAATAAAAAAATGGGTATGTTATCATCATGATAGTAATAAATTATCCTAGCACCGCCGCTTTTTCCTTTATGGATATCTGCTTGCCATCGAATTTTACGTGCTCCGCCCGTTCCTTGGATTAAATCGCCAGCTAATGGATTCTCGGCAATAAAATTACTCACCTTACGCAGAATAAGCTTAAGTAGTGTCATGTATGGACCCTGCCCTGGATGCAAGAGGTATTTTCAATTTCTAGCAAAAT
>CAZAEO010000106.1:0-6910 GCA_964484285.1 uncultured Coxiellaceae bacterium
TTAGTTATCCTAAACCCGCGTGGAAAAAAGCATTACGAGCTGCCGTTGGTTCGCTATGCTTTCTTGTAGCGGCAGCAGCAACGCTTGTTTTCGGTGCAGCGACCTTGGCATTGGGACTCGCATCTGTCGCCATTATCCCTCTTGCTCTACTGCCTATCGCTGCTAAAGCAACCGCCGTGTGCGCAGAACTCGCTATAACAGCAGTCAAGTACATGCAGAATGAAATAGAAATTGATAAAGTTCAAGGAGCTGCTGAAAAAGTCGAAGAATCCACAAAGCTTATACATAAGACCCTCGAACAACATCAACAGTCACCTGTAAAGGACGCAAGGGAAGCAAAGAACGTCGTTGAAGAGCCGCAAAACAATACCGAACAACATGATGGATATCGTAGAAGCATGAGACGATAAGCTCGAAACGTTCAAATGCAAATGTAGATTTTATTAATTTCTTTGGCCATTTTTCCAAAATAGAAACAATTGAATTTTTTATTCATCGCATCGTCACAGTAAACACTAATTGTTGAGCATCATCAGCCACAGTCCATGGGCGTGCATACACAAAACGCATCACGGTTTGCTGAGGGACAACAAACCCAGCGGGTTTTATCCGAAATGTCCACACATCATACCCCGATGCGCCCATTAATTTTTTATCTGCTGGCGGTTCAAAAACATGTTTCACAGGTTGAATCAAATTAGCATCATAGCTACGCAAAAACCACGAATACCCTGTCGTTGGGTTGGATTTTAATTTAATAATAAACTCTGGATGATTGGCTAATACCATCACTGCAAGTTTATCTTCTGTATAAACGGAATTTGCATTTGCTGCGAATACGGAATGAAAAAACAGTAATAAAACCGCAACACCCTTTAACACACGCATAATGCCTCCAATTGTTGACATATTTTATTTGCTAAATTTCCATTAACTTTGGCGGTCACTGGTAAAAACCAATGTCTTTCATCAGCCAATTTTCCACATTTTACGGCGTCTTTCTCTGTCATGAGGACAGATAATCCATCTGCAAAATAAATATCATCGCGCGCGAACAGATGATGATCTGGAACAGCATGTTCAATCACTTTAATGTGTGATGCGCGCAGAAATGAAAAAAACCGTTCTGGATGACCCGTACCTGCAACCGCATGCACAAGCTGTTGATGAAAATGACTTAATGGAAGTATTTTCTGTGGATGTTGCACTGAAACTACTGTATCACCTACAAGCTCCATCCGTTCCGCATGATGGATAGCATGTGTTGCCTCTCCATTCATCACTAAAAAATCTGTACGTTTTAAGCGACTGATAGGTTCACGTAAAGGCCCTGCGGGAAGTAAACAACGATTGCCGAATTGACGCGCAGCATCCACAATGGCAATTTCAATATGACGACCCAAACGATAATGCTGCAAACCGTCATCAGCGATGATGACATTACACGTGGTTTTTTTTAATAATTCTTTCACCGCTAAAACACGATCAACAGCAACAACCATCGGACAGTTTGTCCGTTGTGCTAATAATACGGCTTCATCACCTACCCAAGCTGGATCAGCATGCTTATTTACCCACTGCGGCACAGTATGTTTTTTTCCACCCACCCCGCGACTCACCATACCTGGCCGATATCCTTTTTTTTGTAACACGTCAGCGAGCCAAATAACGAAAGGCGTTTTACCCGTACCACCCACCGTAATGTTACCCACCACAATAACAGGCACAGAAAAATAATGCGTTGGCAGCAACTTACAGCGAAATAAAAAATAACGACCGGCTACTACAAAACGAAATAACCACGAAAACGGTAACAATAACACCGTTAGCCAACGATAGGATGTACTGTACCAGTACTTCTCTAATTTCATTATTGAGCGACCTCAATCTCTTTAAATTGCATTTTATACAATTTTGCATAAGCTCCATCCTGAACTAATAAATCACTATGCGTACCCATCTCTACGATACGACCCTGATCAAATACCATAATTTTATTGGCATGTTCGACAGTCGACAAACGATGCGCGATAACTAACGTTGTGCGCTGACGCATTAATGCATCCAAGGCTGCTTGAATGTAACGTTCGGATTCTGTGTCTAAAGCCGATGTGGCTTCATCTAAAATTAAAATAGGTGCATTTTTTAAAATAGCACGCGCGATTGCAATTCGTTGCCGTTGACCACCTGAAAGCAACACACCGTTTTCACCCACCAGAGTATCCAAGCCCTGCGGCAACTCTGTAATAAAATCCAATGCGTATGAAGCCATTGCTGCAGCAATGATGCTATCTTCCCCCACCCTATCAAAACTTCCATAGGCAATGTTATTTCGAATAGTATCATTAAAAAGCGTGACATGCTGTGAAACAATAGCAAATTGTCGGCGTAAGTCGCTTAGTCTATAGTGATGAATTGAAATATCATCCAGTAAAATATTCCCAGTAAAATCCGCATAAAAACGCGGCAACAAATTGATGAAAGTAGATTTTCCACTGCCTGATCGCCCAACTAAAGCAACAATTTCACCCGGAGCCACATCAAAATGAATATCATGCAACACATTTTTTTCGAGATGATAAGCAAATCCGACATGCTGAATTGACAATTTTCCTTTTGCACGTAACAAGGTTTGCGTGCCCGCATCATTTTCCATTTTTTCATCTAACATTTCAAACACTGTTTGGGCACCGGCTAATCCACGATATAATTTATTCTGCATTGTAGTTAAATCTTTCATCGGTTTTAACAACGCCAACATGGCTGCAATCAATGTCACAAAACCGCCGGGCGACAAAATAGAACCTGCGATATCCAGTGTAGCAATATACAATGTAATGGATAAAGCAATTGCCGCCACCAACTGCACACTAGAAACACTCCAAGAACGTGCAGCAACGACTTTCATTTCACGTTGCCGATTGACCCGTGTCGCTTTATTAAATTTTTCAATTTCATACTGTTCTCCACCAAATCCACGCACCACTTTGTAACCTTCAATATTTTCCTCTGCTGCGTGCGTCAAGGCGCTCATCGATTCTTGAATATTTAAACTCAAACGTCTGACCCGTTTGCTGGTATAACGCATAATCATCACAATCAATGGAATAATCAAAAAATATAATAAAGATAATTTCCAACTCATTTTAAACATAACGATCAATAAACCGATGATAAAAAATCCCGATTGTATCGCTGTCGTTAATACATCCGCACTGGCATTGGCAACTTGCTCAACGCTATATAAAATGATTGAAAGTAGATGACCCGACGTTGAACGATCATAAAATCGTGTAGGTAATCGTTGTAAATGGGTAAAAAGATCTTGGCGTAATTGCATAATGACATTGCGCGAAACTGACGCAATATTGTAGTTTGAAAAAAAACTGGCGAAACCACGCAGCATGAACACAACTAATACCAGTAAAGGCGCCATCTGCAAAAAATTAGGGTCTTTGGCAACCAATCCTTTGTTAATGAGCGGTTTTAAAAAATAAATAAACCAGGCATCAATCCCTGAATAAACCATACTCGCTACTAATGCAATAACCAATGATAGCCAATAACGACGCACATAGGTAAATAAACGTTTATAGATAACGTAGGCATTTGCAATGTGTTTAGGTTCAACTGCAGTCATAAGCATTTACATCGATAGAAAATGCGGTATTCTAACATTAAAATCTTCCAGGATCATGTACATGCCAAAAAACATCATTGAAGCCGCCTTTGAAAACCGCACAGCACTCACACCCCAGAACGCACCCGCCAAACTTAAAGAAGCTATAAACGAAGCAATGGCTTTACTCGATTCAGGCAAAGCACGGGTTGCAGAAAAAATTCAAGGGACCTGGCAAACACACCCATGGTTGAAAAAAGCGGTTCTGCTCTATTTTCGTCTATACGACAATCAACTCATGCAAAGCGGCTGCATGCAGTACTTTGATAAAGTTCCCTTAAAATTCAGTCAAGCAACTGAAGCTGAACTTAAAATAGCCGGTGTACGCATTGTCCCACCCGCTGTTGCTAGACGAGGCACATTTATTGCACCCAATACCATTTTAATGCCTTCCTACGTGAATATGGGTGCGTACATTGATTCAGGCTCACTCATTGACACATGGGCCACTGTCGGTTCATGCGCGCAAATTGGGAAGAACGTGCATCTCTCTGGCGGCGTAGGGATTGGTGGTGTACTAGAACCTTTGCAAGCAAATCCCACCATCATTGAAGATAATTGTTTTATTGGTGCACGTTCAGAAATTGTCGAAGGCGTGATTGTCGAAGAGGGCTCAGTCATTTCTATGGGTGTTTATATTGGGCAAAGCACTCGTATTTATGATCGAACAACAGGCAAAATCAGCTATGGACGCATCCCACCAGGATCGGTTGTCGTCTCCGGAAACTTGCCCAGCAGTGATGGAAAATATAGCCTCTATTGCGCTGTGATTGTAAAACAAGTGGATGCACGCACCCGCGAGAAAGTATCCCTGAATGAATTGCTACGCGAAGCAACTATTGAATAAAGGAACAACATGGCTACCCTTGAATTATTAAAACAACTCATCGCACGCCCATCCATTACCCCTCATGATGCGGGCTGTCAGGACATCATTAGTAACCGACTCAAAGCATTAGGTTTTGAAATTGAATTGATGTACTTCGGTGATGTTACTAATTTATGGGCACGACATAAAAACCACGTGCCCTTAGTGGCATTTGCAGGCCACACAGACGTCGTACCACCAGGTCCACTTGATCAATGGCACAGCGACCCCTTTATGCCTACTGAGCGTAGCGAATGCCTTTATGGCCGTGGTGCTGCTGATATGAAAAGCGGTTTAGCTGCTATGGTCATCGCTGCTGAAAATTTTATTCGTGCCAATCCTGATTATCATGGCTCGATTGCGTTTTTAATTACCAGTGACGAAGAAGGCGCTAGCATTAATGGCACCAAAAAAGTGATCGAAAAATTAACAGCGCGAAACGAGAGTATTGACTATTGCATTATTGGTGAAGCTAACAGTGAAAAATTTTTAGGTGATCAAATTCGGGTAGGCCGGCGCGGTTCATTACACGGCAAATTAACCGTATTTGGCAAGCAAGGCCATGTTGCCTACCCAGAAGCAACGCAAAATCCCATTCACCTGCTCGCCCCTGCGTTACAGGAATTAGTTGCTGTTCAATGGGACAAGGGCAATGACTACTTTCCACCTACTTCATTGCAAGTTTCAACTATTCATGCAGGATTAGGCGCAACCAATGTGGTGCCGGGCGAACTCCACCTGTTATTTAATTTTCGCTTTTCAACCGCTGTGACTGTGTCAGAATTGCAGCAACGTGTGACTCATATCTTAGAAAAACATAAATTGAACTTTGACCTGCAATGGGAGTTATCGGGTAACCCTTTTCTAACTAAACAAGGAAAACTCATTGCTACTGCGCAAGAAACAATCAAAGAATTCACTGGCCTCGACCCTAAATTATCCACTGGAGGCGGTACGTCAGATGGTCGATTTATTGCGCCAACCGGCACTGAAGTTGTTGAAATTGGCCCGTGTAACAGCAGTATTCATCAAGTGAATGAGCATGTGCGTATCGCTGATTTAGATAAATTGGTTGAGATTTATCAGCATATATTAAATAAATTGCTAGCACTCTAATATTTTAAGACTCTCTTAAGCTTATTACCTTATCTTGCATCAAAATTATTTAATTATTTTTTTTAGGCAAACTTCATAGAGGGTCACAACATGCCACGGTTTTTTAGTACGCAAGAACAACGCAAGTTTTTAAGTAAAGAAGCATATAGTGATGTAAAAGCAGGTAAACTCTCTTCCCATCAATATTTTTATGATCGTCTGAAAACAGGGGAGCCATCTTCAACTACATTATCATCGAGCACCGATAGCGCTACTCCTACTGATGCTACATCTCCCCCATCTTCGATAGAAATTAATTCCACCCCAAAAACAGCATCAAGACATTCAAAAAAAATGATCGCTGAAAATACGCAGGCTATACAAAACTTCGCGGCGGAGACAGATAATGATGCAGAACGAGACTCAAATAAAAATTCATCTGCCTCGAAAAAAAAATCGAGTGGATTATGGAGATGTCTTTTCTGTTGTTTCGGCATAAATACCGATGTCGAAGAACCGAAGCAAAAAGAATTGGCGCAAAATTTGCTCGTTAAAAATTCTATAAATAGGTAATGGAGTAGGCTCAATGTCAAATACAAGAAAAAAACCACCAACCCCTTTAGCAGCAACGTCAGAGAAACTCTTGCAGAATGCTACAAGTGGTCATACACAACAAAAAGAAAAAAAAGAAGAACATCAAGCAACAAATACTCTCCGCAGATATGCTCAAGTAGAACAAAATGAAGGTGGCGAAGACGAAAACATCCATGCACGCTTGTTACCCAATGCCGTTGAAAACAATGAAAGCGACGAGGAAGAAGATAAATTAAAAACAGCTTTGCTGAAAACAGAAGAAACAGGACGAGCCACATTAGCGACTGGATTTAAAAAAATTGAGCACGACACTCCGTCGAATGAAAATGTAGATACGCAGTTAAGCAATATAGAACGAGGCGCTGAGCATTTTAATAAGAAGAAAAAATCATCCCCTTGGTATGCTTTATTTTGTTGTTGCTATGGAGCAACTCATGGAAAGGCTGCTCTTCCGGCAAGCGATTTAACAACTGACACACCCAGACAAAAAAATAAAAACTAGCTAGAAGGAATCTTTACTAACAACAGGGAATTGATTTTGGCTCATTAAAAAAATAATAAAAAAATAAAGAGCATCCAGGGCACATACACTGTGCCCTTTTTGTTAATATAACTACGATCTCTTCTAGGGAACTTCCGTAGCCAGTGATTGAATAGGCATTAATTGAAATCCT
>CAZAEO010000107.1:0-6784 GCA_964484285.1 uncultured Coxiellaceae bacterium
CTTTCTCAAGGACGTTCAATATTTACACCACTTCACCGGACAGTAGTGGAGCCTGTCCGGTAAACAGGTATATTTTCATTTAAATGCCTGAATCCCGGTTTGCGCATGCCCCAAGATAAGTGTATGAATATCAACAGTACCTTCGTAGGTTTTGACCGTTTCTAAATTTAGCATGTGACGAATCACTTGAAATTCTTCCATGATGCCATTCGCACCCAACATATCACGCGCTTCACGTGCAATATCCAAGGCAATCAAAGTAGAATTACGTTTAATCAGCGAAATCATCGGCGTCTCAACTCGATTTTCATCTTTTAAACGACCCACACGCAAACACGCTTGCAAAGCAAGCGCTATTTGCGTTTGCATCTTAGCAAGCTTTGCTTGAATCAATTGATTTGCAGCAAGCGGTTTATCAAATTGCACGCGATCCAATACATATTGCCGCGCGGTATGCCAACAAAATTCTGCCGCGCCGAGCGCACCCCAAGCAATGCCATAACGCGCATTATCCAAACAACCGAGCGGGCCTGCTAAACCATCTGCGTTCGGCAATTCATTTTCTGCTGGCACCAATACATCATCCATTACAATTTCGCCTGTAAGAGATGCACGCATACTCATTTTGCCATGCATAGTAGGAGCAGATAATCCTTGCATATTTTTTTCTAAAATAAATCCACGAATTCGTCCCTCATCATTTTTCGCCCAAACAATAAAAATGTCAGCAATCGGCGAATTGGTTATCCACATTTTATTGCCTTTCAACACGTACCCTTTTGCAATTTTTTTTGCACGTGCCTCCATTCCTCCCGGATCCGAACCATGATTAGGCTCAGTTAGCCCATAACAACCCACTAATTCGCCACTTGCTAAATGAGGTAAAAATTTTTGTTTTTGTTCTTCGCTACCATAAATATAAATTGCATGCATCACCAAACTTGATTGCACGCTCAGAGCCGAACGATACGCGGAGTCAACTCGTTCAATTTCACGAGTCAATAATCCGTATGCAACATAATTGATGCCAGCACAGCCATATCCATGAATCGTCGCCCCTAAAAAACCTTGTTGTCCCATTTCACGAATAATTTCTCGATCAAAAAATTCATCGTGAAATGCAACTTGAATGCGTGGTTGTAATTTTTCTTGCGCATAAGCACGTGCAGCATCACGTATCATGCGCTCTTCTTCAGTGAGTTGTTCTTCAAATAAAAAAGGATCATCCCATTGATAGTTGGATTTTTTTGTTGTCTTCTTATTCATGTGTTTTTTTCCGCGTGTTTCTTTGTCCAGTTAATTAAACCACCTGCTAACAACACTTCAATCTGGCGTGGTGATAAACTATGTTTCAATAAAATCTTTCCTTCTTTTCCTTCAATCACGGCATGCATTTTTGCATCACGCTGAATAGCATTGATTACATCAGACATAACAATCACATCACCGATATTTATTTTTTGATAATCCTCTGGATTAACAAACGTCAAAGGCAAAATACCGAAATTCACTAAATTCTGCCAGTGAATGCGAGCAAAATTTTTGGCAATGACTAACTGCAATCCTAAGTAACGCGGCGCTAATGCAGCATGTTCACGGCTCGAGCCTTGACCATAATTTTCGCCGGCTACCACAGCATGGCCTTTTATTTCTTTAGCACGCTTGTGATAGGTTTCATCAATAATATCAAAACAAAATTCGCTGATCTTGGGTATATTACTCCGATAGGGTAATACGCGCGCACCCGCCGGCATGATTTCATCAGTTGAAATATTGTCACCCATCTTCAACAAAATAGGTAATTTCAAATCATGCGCGAGCGGCACAAGAATGGGTAATGATGCAATATTAGGCCCTTTTTCCAACCGAATTTGACGCGCTTCTTCTGTAGGTAATGGCATTTCTAACATGGATTGATTAGTAGTTATTTTTTTGGGTAATTTGACTGCAGGATAGGGAATGTTCAAGGTGCGTGGATCGGTAATTTTACCCATAATAGCAGAAGCAGTTGCTGTTTCTGGACTACACAAATAAACACTATCTTCTTTTGTACCCGAACGCCCTGGAAAATTTCGTGGCACAGTACGTAAACTATTTCGTCCCGTCGCGGGTGCTTGTCCCATACCAATACAACCATTACATCCCGCCTGGTGAATGCGCGCGCCGGCATGAATCAACGTAGCTAACAAACCACTTTTTGCTAAATCTTCTAATTGATTACGTGATGAAGGGTTCACATCAAAAGACACATTCGTATGCGCATGAGTTTCTTTCATCATTAACGCAGAAACAGCAAAATCTCGATAGCCCGGATTCGCTGATGAGCCAATATAGGCTTGATACACATCTCGTCCTGCCACATCACGTACAGGGACTACTTTTCCAGGACTCGAGGGCAGTGCAATTAAAGGTTCTAATTGCGATAAATCAATTTTGTCATGGATATCATATTTTGCCCCTTTGTCTGCAGTCAATGCTATCCAATCTTGTTCCCGGCCTTGTAAACGCAAAAATGTTAATGTTTCACGATCAGATGGAAAAACGGTAGCAGTTGCGCCCAATTCAGCTCCCATGTTTGCAATCACATGACGATCCATCGCAGTGAGATGTTTTATGCCAGGACCATAATATTCAATAATTTTATCAACACCGCCTTTGACATTGTGACGACGCAGCATTTCCAAAATGACATCTTTCGCGCTCACCCAGGGAGATAATTTACCTGTGAGCTTCACACCAAAAATAGTAGGCATTTTGACATGAAATGGATGACCGGCCATGCTCATAGCCACTTCCAGTCCGCCAGCACCGATTGCTAACATCCCCAAGCAACCTGCGGCGCAAGTATGACTGTCTGATCCTAATAATGTTTTGCCCGGTTTCCCAAAATTTTCCATATGTACTGGATGACTGACACCATTACCC
This sequence comes from uncultured Coxiellaceae bacterium, assembly GCA_964484285.1. GTDB lineage: Bacteria > Pseudomonadota > Gammaproteobacteria > DSM-16500 > DSM-16500 > CAZUQP01. The sequence continues at coordinate 2,926 of CAZAEO010000107.1, forward strand.
GGTCGACTAAACCAGATACCAAAACGTCGCGCAGCACTTTGCAGAAATAAATGATCATCTGCATTTTTATAATCTTCTTGAATTAAATTGTGATCGACATATTGCGCAGACAATTCAGTTTTGACGCGATCTATACCCATTGCCTCAAGTTCAAGCATCACGAGCGTACCCGTAGCATCTTGGCAAAGTGTTTGATCGATTTTTAATGCGATTTCCTGACCTGGAACCATTTCACCTTCGAGAAGGTGAGTTTGAATCAGTTTCTGTGCGACATTCATTGCCATGATAGTACCACCTTATTTAAAGTGGAATTTCACATTTTATTCTATCATGATTTCTCTGTGATACGGTTCTTAACTAAGCTATCAACCACGTGTGGCTCCGCCAGAGTAGAAACATCGCCTAAATCATTTAGTTCATTATTTGCAATTTTACGCAACAAGCGGCGCATAATTTTGCCAGATCGCGTTTTCGGCAATGCTTCAGCCCATTGAATATACTTAGGAGTCGCAATTGCGCCAATCACGTCACGAACTTTCTGAATTAATTCATTCTTCAATTTGTTGCTCGGTTTAACATGTGCTTTCAACGTAACAAATGCATAAATTGCTCCACCTTTCACATCGTCCACTGCGGTAACAACAGCCGCCTCAGAAACAGCGTGATGCGTAGTAAAGGCGCTTTCTACTTCACCCGTACCAATGCGATGCCCTGAAATTTTGATGACATCATCGTTACGTCCAGTAATCCAAAAATAACCTTCTTTATCACGTGTCGCATTGTCACCCGTTAAATAACAACCTGGAAATTCTTGAAAATATGTATTTACAAATCGTTCGCGATCACCGTAAACAGTTTGCATCATACCAGGCCAAGGTTGCTTAATGACAAGCTTGCCCATTTGTCCGTCTGCAACTGAATTGCCTTTATCATCGACAATGTCCGGTACAATTCCAAAAAATGGCCATCCAACTGAGCCCGGTTTGAATGAAGTAACACCCGGTAGTGGACTAAGCAAAATACCGCCTGTTTCTGTTTGCCACCATGTATCAACTATTTCACAATGTTTATCGCCTACGACTTCATAATACCATTCACATACTTCAGGATTAATGGGCTCACCTACCGTGCCGAGTAATTTTAAACTTTTACGCTGACTGCGTTTTACCCAATCATCGCCTTCGCGACGTAACGCACGAATTGCAGTAGGCGCAGTATAAAAAATAGTAACTTGGTATTTATCGATTATTTCCCAAAAACGCCCTGGCGTTGGATAATGAGGGACACCTTCAAAAATAAGATTGGTTGCACCATTACAAAGCGGTCCATACACTGTATAAGAATGTCCTGTTATCCAGCCTACATCTGCTGTGCACCAATAGATATCGCCATCATGGTAATTAAAAATATATTTGTACGTCATGGCTACATACACAAGATAGCCACCAATCGCATGTAAAATACCTTTTGGTTTTCCCGTTGAACCCGATGTATATAAAATAAATAAAGGATCTTGGGCATCCATCATTTCACAAGGACAACTTGTTGAAACTGTTTTTTGTAAATCGTGATACCAAAGATCACGTCCTTCCTGCCAAGGTACTGAGTCATTCGTCTGTTTAACCACAATCACATGCCGTACATTAGGGCATGCCGTTAATGCCTCATCTACATTTTGTTTAAGTGGAATTTTTTTATTGCCACGCATACCTTCATCCGCGGTAACAACTAATTGGCAATCCGCATCCAAAATGCGTGTATGCAACGATTCAGGTGAAAAACCAGCAAACACGACAGAATGTACTGCGCCAATGCGAGCACATGCAAGCATTGCAACAATCGTTTCTGGAATCATCGGCATATAAATGCAAACACGATCACCTTTTTTAATTTGGCATTTTTTTAAAACATTAGCAAAACGACAGACTTCCGCGTGTAATTCCGCATAAGTCATTTTTTTTGATTTATGTGGATCATCTCCCTCCCAGATAATAGCAAGTTGATTTGCACGATGTTCTAAATGACGATCAAGACAATTATAACAAGCATTGAGTGTGCCGTGACGAAACCATTGCACATCTAATTTAGTAAAATCACCTGACAAGACCTCATCCCAACGCTTGAACCAAGTGACACATTTTTCCGCCTGTTCACTCCAAAAATTCTTGGGATCGCGTAAAGATCGGGCATACATGGTTTGATATTGCTTTTCATCTAGATAAGATTGTTTGAGCGCTGTAGCGGCTGGGGAATGCAAAAAAGTATCAGACATGAAATAGATCCCTCTAAAGGCTTAGAGCCTGTTCAATATCTCTTAACTCGCTGCAAAAGCAGCATAATAGCACATTCGCAATGACGATATTGGATATCAATTAAAAAAGCATCACTGAGACATTCTAAATATTTCTTCTCCCGGCGACAACGTTTCTTGCGTATTAATTGGAATATGCGAAGGAACAGCCTTTGTCACAACAAAATTATATCTCCGTCTCCATTCCGGCACATTGAAAAAAAGTTCTTTGTATTCTGGGTTTCTAAATCTATCCATGGGATTACCCACATGAAAAAAATCATCGTGTACATCTTCTTTTTTCTTTTTTTTTGGAATATCGATAGGCTGACTTTTTGGCAGATTATTTGATGTCCGAGAAATTGTTGCGGATGAAGAGGATATTGTTTGACTCGATTGTTCTGGCGACATTTCTTGCTGTGTGATTTTCTGTTCCATGTTCTGTGATTGTTGTTCCAGTAGTTCCCGTAACATACTGTTTCTCCTTCAATCCAATGGAGTAGAATTTTTTATCATACCTGCCTTAACCTTAAGAGCCAAAAAATATGTTAGTATACTAATGAACAAAAAGGAATCAAAAATGGATGCGCTTAATAACCTACTCACCCAATTACACCTCGACATCTTACTTCGCGCCGCATTACTTATTATTGCCGGGGGAATTATAGGTGCCCTTTTAAGTGCTGGTTTAAACAAAGCACTAAGCAAGCGCTTACGACCACACCAAGTGACGCTCATCGGTCGTATTACCTTTTACGTGGTGTTTATTCTATTTTTAATCTCCGCTGTGCAAGAGCTAGGTTTTCGTGTAAGCACCCTCTTAGGTGCCACCGGTATTTTAACTATCGCTATTGGTATTGCATCACAAACATCGTTATCAAACGCCATCAGTAGTATTTTCATCATTGGTGAGAAATCCTTTGGCATCGGAGATACCATTCAAATCAATGACATCCAAGGCGATATTCTCTCAATGGATTTTTTATCCGTAAAAATTCGCACATCTAACAACACCATGGTTCGTATTCCAAATGAAATGCTGATTAAATCCACTGTGACTAATTTGTCCTATTTTCCATTTCGCCGCGTTGATTTAATTATTAGAATCGCTCTCATAGAAGACATTGAACCCGTTAAAAAAATTCTATTAGAGCTTGCGCAACATAATCCTCTTTGTCTGGATGATCCTAAACCGTATGTAGGAATAGACAGCTTTGCAGATTCAGCGATACATATTCAATTTTATCTGTGGGCAATTCGAAACAATTACACGGAATTAAAAAGCTCCATTCAAGTCGACATAAAAAATGCTTTCGCAAAAAACCATATCGAAATGCCTTTCCCTAGCCAATCCCTCTATTTGCACGACAATAAGACGGTATAGCCCACAAAAGCCATTTACGGCTTAAAATCGCTTTTTGGCTAAGCGAAAAAACAGGTAATTGAGATAAAAATTTTGCGAATTTGAAGCAAATATCTGGTATATTTAATAAGAATTCACAAAATTTTAGCTGATTATCCTAAATTCGGCAGTTGTAACCGTAGCGAGAAGGGCTAATGTATTGAAGA
>CAZAEO010000108.1:0-6700 GCA_964484285.1 uncultured Coxiellaceae bacterium
AATTTTTTTCCTACTTTTTTATCTCACCGTACAGGTGAGTACGGTTTCGCTAAAAAAGCAGGAAAAAAATTCTTATCTTCAATACATTAGCCCTTCTCGCTACGGTTACAACTGCCGAATTTAGGATCATAAACTTTTAATATCCATTTTGAAGCTTCACTTAAAGAGGTTGCAATAAAATCATAATTTGCAGGTTTTTTTTCTTGATAATCATTCCTTAGCCAAATAGTTTTACATCCGAATCGTTGTCCAGCCTCGATATCACGCCAACGATCACCAATCATAACGCTTTTTTTAAAATCAATATTATATTTTTCTGCGGCTTCCATCAATAATCCTGGCAATGGTTTACGACATAGGCATTGATCTTGATCATCATGATAGCACACACGAATTTCATCTATTGGCAATTTCTTTATTAAGGCAGCGTTAATTTCTTCTACGGTTGTTTTTGCAGTTATACCCCGCGCAACATCGGGCTGATTAGTGACACCAATTAATAAAAAACCCGCTGATTTTAAATGGCAAAGTGCATCATGAACATCGGCTGCGATAGAGAGTTCGTCAAGAGAATAAGGTGGGTAAGGTCGGCCATTTTTAATGATGGCATTATTTATCACACCATCGCGATCTAAAAATACAGCCGAATGTTTCATTGAACAGATTCCCACTTCGTTTGCGTGCTCTTTAATGTGGGGTGAGAAACCAAAAGATGCCAGATAACTGCTTGAAATGCTTCTGAATGGGGTGTGATGTTTTCTTGGTTAATTGTTGGAATAACAACACAAGCATGAGCAACTTTTTTAGTATAGCCCCCATCACGCCCTACAATACCCATGATCGTTGTGCCAATTGTTTTAGCGTATTGCAAAGCAAAAACAAGATTAGGGCTTACATTCTGTTCCATGTTTCCACCACCCACTGAGAGCACAAGTAAGCAATCGTTTTTTTTTAATCGGCTCGTTTCCAGCCATTTTACAAAAATGGTTGACCAGCCTTCATCATTTGTTCGTGCTGTTAATTCGGATACATTATCTGTTGGAGCATAAGCTTCAATTCCAACAATTTTTCGAAAATCATTTACGGCATGAGAAGCATTGGCCGCACTTCCCCCAACCCCTAAAATGAAAAGCCGCCCCTCTTGTTTACGTGCGTTACTTAGAAGATTGACACACTGTTCAATTTGCTTTGTATCGATCTGTTGAATAATTTGTATGGCTTCTGTAAGATAATTTTTGATAAAATGCATTGCGTATTCCCTATGATTTATTAAGAGCCTGTTTAATATCTCTTGACTCGCTGCAAAAGCAGCATAATAGGCTAAAATTTTTGCGAATTTTCGTTAAATATTCCAGATATTCGCCTCAAATTCGCAAAAATTTTATCTCGATTATCTGCTTTTTCGCTTGAGCCAAGAGATATTGAACAGACTCTAAGAACTCGAACAACATCTCCAGGGTGGAATCTTAGCGAGCCCCTCATGATAACAGCGCCTCACGTTGTCTAGCAAGGCACACAATACACTTTATGCGTCAAAAAAATAAAAAATTTTCCCGAAGTCAGGCGAATGGGTATTGAGGATTCATTGGCCTACGTTGGAACACAAGAATACATAAGAGAACAATTGGATTTTTCATCCCTTTTTTCGTGAGCAATATAACTATAGGGTAGTCCATCCAAAAAAAACAAAGCAAAAACAAAGCAAACACTTGCATGGGTTTGCTTTAATTCGTAGAATCCCAAATCTTAGGAATACAATTCGAGGGATTCGCTTTGACAGTACAATCTATATTAACTGTGCGCTTAAAAAAAATTCTAATTTATACTGTCATGCCCATCATGATAAGCAGCTGTGCACCGCTAATACCTGATAACTATTTGGGGCCGAATACCATCCGCACAGCCCAAAAAGTGGATGGTAATGGTAAATGGGTCGCTCCCCGAGTGATTCCCATCAGTGCCAAAATGCTAAATACCCCGGAAGGCCAAGCATTACTTGCTCCTGCTATGCAGCTCCAATCCTATCGAATCGGTGTATTTGATAATCTTAACGTAATTGTTTGGGGACATCCTGAAGTCAGCACGATTCCAACTTCAACTTTTTCTCTTCCATCAGGGGTTGATACATCCGCGTTGAATATGGCGTCAACAGCCAATCCCTCTATTTTAGTGCAAACAGATGGCACTATTTTTTTTCCTTATGCAGGGCATATAAAAGTAGCAGGCCTGACTGTCAATGAAGTCCAAACCAAAATAAGCCGCAAGCTTTCAAGGTATATTCGTAATCCTCAAGTGACTGTACAAATTGCAAAATTTCGAAATAGAAATATTTACGTATCCGGTGCAGTCATGTCGCAAGGCATGCAACCCTTGACCGATAAACCGCTTACCTTGATGGAAGCCATTACGTCTGCAGGCGGTATTAATCCCGCGATTGCGGATCCTACCCATATCTACGTGGTGCGGGGGTCTTACTTAAAACCTGATATATTTTGGCTAGACGCACAAACACCTCAAGCCTTGCTAATGGCTGAACAATTTCTTCTGCAAGAAAATGATCATGTTTATGTTTCTGCTGCTACCTTGACATCTTGGAACAGCTTCATCAATACCATATTGCCTAATCTTTCCTATTATGCTTCTATTAGAGGAGCGACAAAATAAATTAGGCTACAAATCAGGTTCAGATTCCATGTTACCTACTATATATTTTAGAATGTGTCATTTTTACCAAGATTCCGGCCGGACCTCTATTGAATCCGTTGCTAATTTGAAATGATATCCATTATGCACACATCTGATCGTGCATATGTGTCTAAAACAAGCGTTAAATATGACGCTTGGTGAAACTCTGGAATTTGACTCATTATTCCCGCAATAGTGCACGCTAACTGATAACCTTGTAGTAATCTTTATACCATTCAGTAAATTTTCCAATCCCGATCTCAATAGGGGTATGTGGTAATACACCAATTAAATTTTCTAAATCACTGACATCTGCATAAGTACAGGGAACTTCACCTGCTTGTTGTGGCATCATTTCCATCTGTGCTTTTTTATTTAAACATTGCTCAAGTATTTTAATGAACCTGGTTAGTTCAATAGGTTGATGATTACCTATATTATAGATTCTGTGAGGCCATTGACTGGTAGCAGGATCAGAACAGGTATGAGCATTCGATTTTTCAGGAATCTTTTCCATAATTTTTACAATACCGGTAACAATGTCGTTTATATAAGTGAAATCACGCGTCATATTAGATTGATTAAATATTTGAATAGGCTTATTTTGCAAAATATTACGAGTAAAACTGAATAACGCCATATCGGGTCGGCTCCATGGGCCATATACGGTAAAAAACCGTAATCCTGTACAAGGTAGATAATAATGTGCATAACTATGTGCCATCAACTCATTGGCCCGTTTTGTTGCAGCATAGAGAGAAAGAGGGTGATCAACAGAATCGTGTTCAGAAAAAGGAAGTTTTGTATTGGCTCCATAAACAGAACTTGATGAAGCATAGATAAAATGTTTGATTTGTTGTTGACGGCAAGCTTCTAAAATATTTGCAAAACCAACCAAATTAGAATCAATGTAAGCAGCTGGATTTTGCAAAGAGTACCGTACACCAGCTTGGGCAGCGAGATGAATGACTATATCAAATTGATGTTCCAAAAAAAGTTGGGTCATTGCTGCCCGATCAACAATGTCCATAAGTTGAAAGCTAAATTTTGGATGAGAAGAATATTGGGCTAAGCGATTTTTCTTAAGCTCAACATCGTAATAGTTATTCAAATTATCAATGCCAACAACGGTATTTTCTTGAGCCAACAATTCTAATGCTACCGCAGAACCGATAAATCCTGCTACACCGGTGATCAAGATAGGCAAGGTGTATCTCCTTTACTCAGCCCTACCACATTGCTGTCAATGCGTAAGTGTCTCTATCTCTAATGAAAACCCAGCCTTAACAGCGTCATTATAAAACATTTTAACGGTATCAAGTGAATATTCTTTCAAATTTTTTCCCACCAGCCTTAATTTGTTAAGAATATCATATGTGACTGTAATAATATGACATCCAATTAAATCGCCATGAAAAATATTCAATAATTCACGTGGGCTTGCCCAGATTAATTCAAGTTGCGAATGTGGTCGCATGATATCTAATGCTTCACTCATTAATGGAATGGGATCTCGACCAGTATCAGCAATTCTTCCAGCAAATACTGAGATGCAAGCTTCGGGACCACCCATTAAAACATCAGTCACATTTTGCACTTGGTCTAGAGTCATTAATGCCGTTACATTTTGTTTTACTCCCTTAGAGGCTAATTTTTTGATTAAATCATATCCGGGCTGGCCAAGCGTATTTGTGACAGGTATTTTGACGTAGACATTTTTCCCCCAACGTGAGATTCGAAGGGCTTGTTGATACATTTCATCAAAATCATCTGAAAATACTTCAAATGAAATTGGACGATCATGAATAGTTTTGAGAATATCCATCGCAAATGCTTGATAATCTCTAATTCCTGCTTTTTGCATGAGTGTTGGGTTAGTTGTAAATCCTTTGATTAATGGATTTTGGTACATTTCCAATATGCCATTTTTATCAGCACCATCTGCAAAAATTTTAATATTTAATTGATCTAATAATTTCATATATCTTCCTTGAATTTAAATGACTAATTTATTTTACTAGGACTTACGCATTGACAGCGATGTGGTGTCCGTTCACAGTCGTTACTGAAATTTTCAATTGACAACCTCAAGCTGTGGGATAGCAATAACAAATCTTCCTTTCCATGTTTTAATATAATCAAGTTGTATCATCCTAGATTCAGTGCAGTAGACCTTCGCAGCAGGCTACAACTACCGAATTTAGGATAAAGTATGCTGAGTGAGATAGGAATTTGAAATTGGCGAACTACCTAAATCGGCCATGTTTAACTTCAAATTCGTATAGCAATGTCGACAATTCATACTGCTACTCCATTAAAATTCTGTGTCAACATAACATGATTGATATTGCGGTCAGAAATTTTACTCACAGCAAGCGGCCATTTTATAGCAAGCATGGGATCAAAAGGGTTTAAGCCACAATCTGATTCGGGTTGATAAATGCCCGTGTGAAAATACAAAACTTCGCACCTTTTGGTTAAGGTTTGAAATCCATGGGTAAATCCCTCCGGAATCCTGTGACTACTGGTTTTTCTAGTTGAAGCGCGCTACCGCCCTACGATAAAAGCTCGTATTATTAGCACAGGTTGATAAATGGGTTCAATTTAACTTACTAGGTAGAAATGTCAAGGCAAAGATAACGCCATTCTCAATTTTTAAATTGAATTGAAAGACAGGGTCATCTTATTAATTTTGTAAGATTACAAGGAAAGAAGTCATGTCTATGGAAGACTTTATCATTGCTGTATATGCTTGGTAGATGAAATGCTAAAAAATTTAATAGGTAATCAGAAGCTACGCCAAAGAGGATTCAAGCCCAATTTATCAGACAGCGAGATGATTACGATGGAAGTAGTTGCCAAATTTAGGATTATGCCGCTACAAGCAACTTTACATCGACAAATAATATCAAGGCAGGCTCTTACAAAGTAAGAATAAATCTCTTATACTTGGGTGTTAGTATGGAATTAATTATTGAGATAGGCATATAGCATAATGGAGTATCGCGATGAAGTATTTCGTTGCTAAAGTAAGTGCTTTTCTTCTCATGATGCCAGTATTCGCTTTTGCGGGTTGGCAAGTTGCGCAGCCTAGCTCTGCTATTCCACGCGAGCCTTTCTTCCAAGCTGGAAATCAGCAAGATACTGCATTTGTTCCCACCTATGGTAGCAATGCATTTCCGAATCAGTTCGCGTATCTTGGCAGGCCTGCCGCCGTATATGCTATTAGCGTTAGCGGATCATTAAAAGAAAATATTGAAAGAATTATGGATAGGTATCATTGGAAAGTCATTTGGAAAGCGCCTTATGACTATAATTTTGATGGGCGCGTTACCGGTTCTAGTTTACCGAATGTGATCGCAAAACTGTTAAAACCATTTCCCCTACAGGCCCAGATGTACATGTCTAACCGTACCATGACCGTGATGCCGAGGAAAGTATAATGCTTCATAAACGAATTATTGTAGTGTGTTTGTCAGCGATAGTATTTCTTGCAGGATGTCATTCACCGGTTTATAACCAAACAGAAGCTAATGTAGCTGATGTGACTCAGCGTGCTCAGGATGCAAGAATAAAAGCAGCGGCGCTTGCAAAACCTATCCCGGCGCTGGTAGTGAATCAAGGTCTTTATGTAGACAAGACACCTATTAGCTTAACGAAAGAACCCGTCTGGTTGAAGAACCGCATCGTAGTGCGCGGTGATCAATTACCATTTTCTTATTACAGTAGAACGATTGTAAGCGGCGGCGGGCGTAATATCTTGACCCGCTATCAAATTGGGTTAGATGACAAAATCATGGTTTCGATGAATTACACCGGTACAGTCAAAGGTGCGCTGGATATGTTGGCAGCGAAAACCGGATATGTTTATTCTGTTAGTGGCGCAAATGTATATTGGCAGGCATTTATTACGAAAACATTCGATATTGCATTTATGCCAGGTTCATCAGATTATCTTATGGGTAAAACGGCAAGTGGTGGTGGCGCGGGCGGTGCTGCTGCATTAGGAGGAGGT
>CAZAEO010000109.1:0-6640 GCA_964484285.1 uncultured Coxiellaceae bacterium
ATTTGCCGCAAGATGGATGGTTAAAAATCGCATCTTGAGGTGTAATGGGTATATAATTCTTAGAATAAGCGTATTGAATGAGTAAGTGGATAAGCAAAAATATTACAGTTTGAAAACGTGTTAAACCCAATGTTGGGTATGCGCAATGAGTCCAGCTAGTCCAATCATCATTCCTGCTAACCATAGGAAATTAGACCATAGACGATCTTGAATGGTATCGAATTTACCATCGAATTTCTTTTCTATAGCGTCAAATTTACCATCAAATTTTTTTTCCATACTGCCGAATTTATCTTCCATGTTCTTATCTACAGCATCGAACTTTTTATCTACAGCATCGAATTTAGCATCCATTCTGTCAGCTAAGCGGTGGATATCTTGTTTGATATCAAGCAGCGTGGAATTGACATTAAGAATAGTAGTTTCAAGCACTGCTATGCGTGCATCGTTGCTCATATGAGCCCCATTTTTTCTGATTTTCATTACAAAAACTCACAATATTTAATTATAACATTAATTAATGCCAATTTTGCATAAGGATTTTAGTTTAAAAACAATCAAAATTTTTACGTAGCATTTGAGGGATCTTGTAAGTTTCCTTCCCTAATTGTTATTGAGGAAGGAATTGGGGAAGGAGTTTAAAACGGTTCTTTCTACCATTATTAATTTACTTCGATTTAACTAGTTGAATATTTTATTTTTATGTATTTTAAAGTTAACTTTTAATTTCCATTTTGTCAATTTTTATGTTTCTTAAATAAAAAAAATTAACATTTTGATATCGTTAATCGGGACAAAATTTAAGTGTGTACTGAGCGCAAAAAAGTTTGAACGACTTCTGAAAAACGCTCGGGCTGATCATACGGAACTGCATGACCAGCTTCCGCGAATCTGTATGACCTTCAAGTGTTGATTGAGTCCAGCAAGTTCTGTGGCCATCTCAATGGAGATTACTGGGCTAGCATCACCAACGACGAGCCGGCTCGGAACCCCGAGAGTGTTGATCAGCTGCATATAATCAGGATTCGGCGGAGTCAAAATTTCGAAAGCCTGAATGCTGGTTTAAAATCTTGCCTGCGCGAATAGTTCAATAACCTCCGGTGAGCGGCGGCTGTGTCGAGCCCGAACCTCAGCCAGGTAATCCTCCTTTGACCGTTTGAGAATTCGACGATGTTGATCCGCGACATCAGTCTCGTGAACTTCTTGCTGACGTTGCGGTGTCAAGAAGGTTGGATCAGCCAATATAAGTCCTCGTAGTCGCTGGGATTGCAGACTGGCAACCACAGCCGCTGTCATGCCACCCATAGAATGACCAAGCAGCACTGGGCTGACGAGTCTGAGCGAGTCGATAAGGCTCACAACATCAGAGCGGCAAGATTGTCATAACAGTAGCCATGGTCAGGAGCACTGGAGAGCCCGTGGCCTCGAGCATCCGGCATGATAAGGTCGTAATCTTCCTCCAACGCTTGCGCCAAAGGGGTCCAGCACGCTCCACTCAACATTAACCCGTGCAACAGAACAACAGGAGGTTTGTTGCCGCCGGTTCGGAGGTAGTGCATGTCAATCCCATTTGATTTAAAGGTACCTGTTGCCCAGCTAGCCATTGCTCCCTCCAGTATTCATTTTTTTATTTATCTGCACCATCCGGAAAAATAGGAATCACAGCCTTTCTTTGTTTTTAAATTTTCAAAGACCCAAAGATGATTATATTCTTTCTTTCCATGTTGGATTTTTTCATTTGTTCGAATAAAACTACCACCGATACAAACAAATTGCTGGTTTTTCATTAATTGTTGCCATTTTTTTATTTTATCTTGAGCATAGTTAAGTGAAAAAGCTCGACGTAAAGCATAGTCGTATGTCGTAGTTGAGTTTGTTTTGACCCGTATGTAAGGGCTACCGTGAGTTATTTTTTCATCGGGATCGTAATCTCCTTTTTCGTACCATACCGTTACATTTTTTGTGGGAAAGCATTGCCAATAATCAAGGCCATTAAATTTTCCTGTAAATGGTTCTACATTTACTTCATATGTGTATCTCTTTAAATTTGCTTCATTTAAGATACCGTAATCGTTGGTGAGTAGTTGGTAGGGATATTTTTTTAAACTTTGTTGATTAATAGCAAATAGCTGCGATGATGCTAATAAACAAATTACGGAAATCAGTAAGGAATGTTTTTTCATAATTATAACCTTTTAGTACACCAGCTTTTGGTGGCCCACTTAATTGATGGAAATATTTTTCTGTCATCGCTTGAATTTCATCAAAGGATAAAAGGTCTTTTTTTGATGGGTTCGTAGCGCAGTGTTCATGTCTTTCTATGATTTCACCATCAGGGTGTTCTTTGCTAGGAGGAATATAAACAGCGTGTTTTTTTACAAAATGTTTGCCAATAGGGCAGATTCGCCAGGGATGAATTTTATCTTCAGGCTGATTCTGCTGTTTAGGGGGCTCAATTACTTCATCTAAATCGTTATGAATCGTTATCATCGGCTATTTCCTGTTTACAATCTGAATTAAGCTCTCTTTCAAAAGTGGGACGAGCATTTGAAGTCACTGAAGAAGAAAAAAAATTTGTAATTAACATTATTAAAATGAAGCCCTCTTCATTACCTACATATGCAGCTTTCTCTCAATCAACCGATAGATATGCTTCTGCTCATGAAAGAAAAAACAATCAATGGGGAATCCGAGAAGAACATGTCGAATTACCTCTAATACCACGCGGTAGTAAAGTTCTAGATGTAGGCGCTGGAACAGGCTTTATTGCTGAAAAAATCAAAGATACATTAGGATGCGATGTTTATGCGCTAGAACCAAGTTTTGAACGTTCTACAGATTATGAAACATGTGTGAAGCGATTAGGTGAAGATCATATTGAAAAGCTTACATTACAAGAAGCTCTTCAATCTAAACCAGAAAAATATTTTCAAGCTTTCGACGTTGTTACTGTTTTTAAATATAACGTGCCATATATGTATAAAGATGATTTTTTAAATAGTTTAGCTAAAACAGTAAAACCTGGTGGAATTGTATATATTACCTCAGTTGAACCTGAAAGATTTTATCGAGAGTCGCATGGCGAAGCTCTTTATTTAACAGAAACAATGCAAAAATATTTTGGCAATGTAAAAATTACCGAGCGTAGAGCATTTCATGGTTCTGATGGTTTAATGACATGCGCTGAGCCTAAGCCAGTGCTTGAAAAGAAAATTGATCTGAAAAAATAACAGTAGTCCTAATCAGTTTTTCCTCGATCAATAGATGGGAGTGCTTTGTTAAGATCATGCTCACTTAGTCCGCGAGCACAGGTATTGTACTGCCATACCACAAACTGTTGCAGTAAGCCCAAATTCTCGCGTTTTAAACGCTCATTTTCTTGTTCTAATCGATTAATTCGCTCGACTGCAACTCTCATTGAAGGTGGGGTGCATACGGGAGCATGCTCTTTTAAACGAATTTTACACACGTCGTAGGCCATAGTGATACGTGAGAACTTTAGCAATGTTTGTCTAGAAGGTTTTGTGCCGATAACAGGGGAACATGCATCACATAAAGCTTTCCATGTTAACTTGTCACGCCAACCATCAAGAATTTCAACTATTCGTTCAACATCATAATCAGTAATATGCTTAGCCAAGGCTGCCTCCTAATAACCAGCTCAAATTCACTCATATGGTCGTAAACACGATTCTGTTTTATGTCAGCACGACCAGACCATCGTGCAATTTCACTCTGGCTTAATCCGTCTCGTTGAGCCATGGTATTTAAAAGGTGGCGAAATTGATGGGTGTCAATTGGCGTTGAATTTTCTCTAGACTTTGCTATTTTTTGTGGCCGGCGCTCTCTTAAACCATCGCTCATTTTTTTATGGCTTTTAAAGTATCTGAGTCCACTTGTTTAGCGTCTCGCTCAATAAGATTTATAGCTAGCCATTCAATATAATCTGCAATATATGTCATTCTAAATAAAAATTAACATTCATAAAAAATAATAAGCCCTCATATCAAGGACTTACTATATAAAATTAACAAAATATGGTATGGTAGGAATTAAAATGGAATATCATCATCAAAACTATCAACGGGTTCAGGCTGAGTGGTTTCCGCATCATTTTTTGCGGAAGATGTATGATCTGTACTGCTGCTTCCGCTGCCGCCTTTGCTGTCCAGCATTTGTAGTGAATCAGCAATAACTTCTGTTGTATATCGATCCTGGCCGGTATTTTTGTCTTGCCATTTACGGGTTTGTAAGCGGCCTTCGATGTAAATTTTAGAACCTTTGCGTAAATATTCACCCACGATTTCAGCTAAGCGTCCGTATAGAGCAATGCGATGCCATTCGGTGCGTTCTTGATTTTCACCGCTTTGTTTATCTTTCCACGCTTCCGTAGTAGCAATGCTAATATTCGCTACTGCTAACCCGTTAGGGGTGTAACGTACTTCCGGATCACGGCCTAAGTTGCCGATTAAAATAACTTTATTGATACTGCCTTTTGCCATATTGAATTCTCCTAATGATGTATTGGGTTACTAAAGCACAGGGTTTGTCTGATGTTGCGGGTTTTTCATACGAAACGCAATAGCTATCCACGCAATGGCGAGGGCGACGCAGAAGAGGTAGACATCAGTGGGGCCAAACAAACCATATAACCAACCGCCTACCGAGCCTCCGACAAAGATACCAAGAAACTGCGCGCAAGAATAGATGCCAAGTGCGGTGCCTTTGCGTTTCAAGGGTGCTGTTTTAGATACGAGGGAAGGTAGAAAAGCTTCGAGGATAGAGAATCCAGTGAAGAAAAGCAATAGGCCGATAGCAAATGAAACAAAACTATTTGCAAAAACCCAGAATACTAATTCAGCTATACTCAATGTCATGATTGCGGCGAGAAAAAATAATTTTAATTGATGCTTTTTTTCAGCGATGATGATGCAAGGAATGCTGCAAATAAAAGCTAACAATAAAATAGGTAAATACAATATCCATTGCTGATTTCCTGCTAAACCAACCTTATTTTGTAAACTAATGGGGATAATAACAAAACTGGCAGTAAAAATCGCGTGCAGAATAAAGATGCCGATATTCAGGCGCGCCAGTTCCTGGGTGGTTAATACGGCAAAGAAAGAGTGCCATTCGGGTTCTGCATCAGCATGCCAAATGGTTTTTTCTGGGGTAGGAACATAAATAACTAATATCGCAATAGCAAATAGACTTAACAATGCAGCAAGCCAAAATATCCCGTTGACATGTAACCAAGGGTTCAACAGAGGCCCCATTAACATGGCAAGTGAGAATGACATCCCGATTGTCATACCGATGATTGCCATAGCTTTGGTGCGTTCTTTTTCCCGTGTTAAATCAGCCATGAGGGCAATGATTGTGCTGCCAACAGCCCCGCCGCCTTGCAGGGAGCGTCCCAGGATCATCCCCCAAATTGTCGTGGCAGAGGCAGCCACTGCGCTTCCTATAGCAAAGATAATCAGACCTAAGGCAATGATTTTTTTGCGTCCTACCTGATCTGACCAGGCACCCAATGGAATTTGCAACATAGCCTGGGTCAAGCCATAAATACCCATAGCAACCCCAATGAGGAGGGGGGTTGCGTATTGTAATTGATGTGCATAGAGTGAAAAGAGCGGCAAGACCATAAATAAACCTAACATGCGTAAGCACATGATGGCTGCAAGAGTGATTGCTGCGTGTTTTTCAATAGAGTTCATTTTGTTGTAGTAGTTATCATTTTAAGGTGGGCTTATTTTACGGTTGCTTTGGGAAAAGTGAAAGCTAATCTGCTATACTACTTAACCATTTTTTGTGGCATTAAGTATGAAACACATTCAAATTCGTGGCGCGCGCACGCATAATTTAAAAAATATCCACGTTGATATACCGCGTGATCAATTGGTTGTGATTACCGGTTTATCGGGTTCAGGGAAATCATCACTTGCATTCGACACGTTATATGCGGAAGGGCAGCGTCGTTATGTAGAGTCATTATCTTCTTATGCGCGGCAATTTTTATCGATGATGGAAAAACCGGACGTAGACCATATCGAAGGATTATCGCCGGCGATTTCTATTGAACAAAAATCGACATCACATAATCCTCGTTCAACAGTTGGAACCATTACAGAAATTTACGATTATTTGCGCTTATTATTTGCTAAAGTGGGTCAGCCGCGTTGTCCTCTGCATGGGCATGTGTTGGAAGCACAAACCATTAGTCAAATGGTTGATGTGATTTTAACTTGGCAAGAAGATACCAAAATTATGGTTTTGGCGCCTGTTGTGCGTGAACGTAAAGGCGAGCATCTTGAATTATTACAAGAGTTACATAGTCAAGGTTATGTGCGCGCACGTATTGACGGTGACATCGTTGAATTGGACAAATCACCTAAATTAGATTTGCGCCGCAAACACACCATTGAAGTGGTGATTGATCGACTCAAAGTGCGTAAAGATATCCAAGTGCGTTTAGCAGAATCCATTGAAACCGCGTTACGCTTGGCGGACGGCTTAGTGATCATTGGGTTAATTGATCAACCTAAACGCGCAGGGCAGGTTTTTTCAGCCAAATTCGCTTGTCCCGATTGCGGTTATAGTTTAGCAGAATTAACGCCGCGTTTATTTTCATTTAATA
>CAZAEO010000110.1:0-6620 GCA_964484285.1 uncultured Coxiellaceae bacterium
CCGGCCTGTCACGCCGGGGGTCGCGGGTTCGAGTCCCGTCCACTCCGCCAAAACTGTGATCTGTAGATTCTGCTTTGGTTGAATATGACGAACCTAAGTGAGATGTTACATATATGTTGCAGAGCATTCGTGATCATACTCAGGGATGGATAGCAGGAATTATTGTTTCTTTGCTAATTCTCTCGTTTGCTTTATGGGGAATACATAGCTATTTGGGCAATGATGGCGATAGTAGTATTGTTGCTAAAATAAACGGTATTGAAATCACCAGAAATCAATTAGCTGTTGCATACGAACGTTTACAGCGTCAACTGCAAATGCAAGGTGCATTACCAGAACAAGCGGAAACCAATTTAAAAGAACGCGCATTAAAAATGCTTATCAATATCCAGATATTGAAACAAGCATCCTTAAATGCCGACTATCGGATTACTTCAGAGCAAATAGATAGCTTTCTGCAAAGTATGCCTGAGTTTCAAGTAAATGGTGAATTTTCACTTGCACGGTTTCAACAAGCACTAGCCGCAACATTATTTACCGCGAGTGATTTTGTTGATTTGATTAAAACCAGTTTATTAATAGATCAGCCGCGTTTAGGAATTTTGCTGACATCCTATGCGCTACCAAGTGAAATTAACAATACAATTGCATTGGTAGGGCAAGAACGTCATATTCAATATTTACTTATTCCGCAAACTTATGTTGCTGCGCATTCTGTTGTCATTCCTGAAGCCGATATACAGGCCTATTATGCACAGCATCAGGATGAATTTAAGACGCCAGAGCAAGTTAGCATAGAGTATGTCGTGCTTTCAGTTAAAGACTTGGCAGAAAAATTACATCCTGATGAAGAAATGTTAAAAAAGTTTTATAATGAAAATGCTAATTCATTTATTATTCCAGCGCAGTGGCAATTAGATGAGGCTGTTCTTCCGTTACCCGCGAACGCTACTCCACAGGATATTAAACAAGCACAAAATAAAATGAATGAAATTGTTAAGGCTTTGAATCAAGGCGCAACTTTTACAGCCGTAGTTAAACAGTATGCATTAGATAAGGGCGATGAAAAATTACAAAAGTGGTCTACTATCAATCAAGTTCCAGTGGAAATGCAAAAAACTGTTGCTGATTTAACCAAGACAGGGCAAGTTTCGGCGCCTATTATGACGAATAGAGGAATTAGTTTAGTAAATGTAGTTGATTATAAAGAAGCACAAGTTCAATCTTTTTCTACAGTTAAAGATAAAGTGAAAGAAGCATGGGTGCGGCAACGGGCAGAAGAAGAATTTGGCGACAAAAGAGAAAAGCTTGCCAACCTTACTTATGAGCATCCAGACACTTTACAAGTCGTTGCTAAAGAGTTAGGTCTTCCTACTAAAACGACTGAATTATTTACCAAAGAAAAAGGTGTTAATGATGTTTCTTCTAACCTCAAGGTTCGAGAAGCTGCTTTTAGTAATGATGTATTAACGCTGCAAAATAACAGTGATGTTATTCAAGTTAATCCAGAATCAGCAGTAGTATTAAGAATAAGGTCGCATGTTTCTGCTGCTTTGTTACCATTAAATGCTGTCCATAAGCAAATTGCTAATAAATTAACTGCCATAGCCATTGAGAAAAAATTAGCTGAGTTAACGGGAGAAATTCTCAGTAAGCTACAAGCGCAAGCTTTAACGCTTGATCAAGCGGCAGCGAAATATCATTTCCAATGGAACAAGGTAGGGCGCATTGGTAGGCACACAACAAAGGTAGACCAGGCTATTTTAAATACCGCGTTTGAAATGCCGAAACCTCAAAGTGATCATATGCTTTCCTATGCGTCAACCAAAACAACGCATGGTTATGCCATTGTTGCGCTAAGTGCTGTAAACGAAGGTAATGCGAATGTTCCAAAAGAAGAATATCAAGCTTATGCAGAACAAGTGCAAAGCTCTTTAGGAATGTTAGAGTATAATTTATATAAAGATAGTTTAATGCGTAGTTCAAAAATCGTAATAGAAAATTAGTGGCGGTTCATCCTTTGCCTGCTTGCTGCATCTTTTGCATTTATCCTTGAGCGTAAAAGCCTATGTGAAATAGGCTTTTTATTGCTTAATTTAACCAATATAGGTAGGCTTTTTTGTCCAGGTTGATTCGTTTGCGGTGGCTATAATTGAACGAGAGATATCTTTGCCTCCATAAACGATGGCAGCATTTTGTCCGCGATTATTCTCGTTTTGTTTGACAATATTTTTTGTGATTTCATTACCTATATTTGCGTTTGCGGCAAAAGCACTAAAACTAACAAAAAGCGATAAAACAAACAGTGTTACTCTTCGCATGATTTTAGTCTCCTTCATTATCAAAACTTAAATTATGCCTATTTTATACTAAAAATGTACAAAATACAAAATAGTTTTGTGAGATTTCTTGCGATTTTTGAGTAAAAAATAGTATTTCAATTTCCTCTTTTTCCTCTTTTTCCTCTTTTTCATCGTAGCAAATGAAATATCAACAAGACTCTAGAAGTAAATGAGGGTTTTGAAGAGTTTTTTAAGATCATTGTTAATAGGGGTTGGAAAGCAGTTTATTTATTCCTGGGTTTTATGCCCACTTATGTAATAAAGGACAAGGCATAAACCAATTAAACCTATGTAAGCGAGTGTTAAGGGAAGTTCTGTTGTCGCTTTCAAATATGTACCTAAACCTGAACTTAGACCTGTAATGAAAAATACAAATCCACCAAATAAAGCATTCGCACCGCCGGTTGTTTTGGGGAATAACGAAATAGCAAAGGCAAAATGATTGGGAAATATAATTCCACCTATCCATAATATTATGATGATAGGGGCTACGATTAAATAAATGTTCATCAGGGTAATAAG
Organism: uncultured Coxiellaceae bacterium; assembly: GCA_964484285.1. Classification (GTDB taxonomy): domain Bacteria; phylum Pseudomonadota; class Gammaproteobacteria; order DSM-16500; family DSM-16500; genus CAZUQP01. The sequence continues at coordinate 2,865 of CAZAEO010000110.1, forward strand.
ATCGAACAGCAATGTTACAAATGCAACCAAAAGCATGCTCCAAAGACATATTTTTGTTTTCTTACCCAATGAAACATGAGCAAAAAATCGGTTAGTCATCGTGCCACAAAACCAGGCCAATCCCGTGAATAAAGCAATATGGCCAAATTCAACGGCGGAATAATGCAGAATGGTTTGAATTAAAAAAGGCCCCACAATAGCAAATAAAATGATTAACGAATACAGCATTGAATTGATTAATATGCTAATGACGTAATCTTTGTGTAATAACATTTCTTTATAACGTATTAAAATTTTATAAACATGAAATGGATGTTTGTAGGCACTGGTTTCTGGTAAATAGATTGCAATTAAAACGAAAGTAAGCACGCTATAAATAGCAAGAAAATAAAAGTTAGCTTGCCAGCCAAAGTAATGTTGCAAGTATCCGCCAATAGCTGGAGCAATGATAGGGCCAATTGACCATGCCATGGTCATATAATTTGCCATTTTGTAGTATTCTCGGCCCTCAAATAGATCTGGAATAACTGAACGCATAGGCACCACCGTTATTGCGACCATAATGCCTTGAATGAAGCGGAGTGTAAGTAATTGATGAATATTCTGTACAAATGGAATGAATAATGTAGCAACAAAATAAGCAAACATAGCAATTAAAAAAGGTTTTTTGCGTCCAAAGCTATCAGAAATTCCTCCAGCGAATAACTGCATTACACCTAATCCAATCATATAAACTGTAATCGTGAGTTGGGTCAGGGACTTATCAACGCCAAAATACTGACTCACAGCAGGAAGAGAAGGAACATAAATATCAATCGATAATCCAGAAATGGGTACAGTTAAAAAAGCCAACAGAGCAAGGAAATATTTATTCGGCTGAGAAGACTGCATGTTTTTTAATCCAAGAATAGATCATACAATATAATCCTAAATTCGGCAGTTGCAACCTGCTGCGAAGGTTGCAACTGCCGAATTTAGGATTATATTATTTTTTACACAAAACTGACATTAGTTAAAATTTTTGATTGAAAAACATGCAAAGGTTAGTCTAAGATGAGGCACTTAATAACGTCAGTATTGTTTATCGGAGAAGAGCATGTTAATTGGCGTTCCAAAAGAGATTAAAAGCAATGAATATCGCGTAGGTCTTGTGCCAAGTAGTGTAAGAGAGCTAGTAACAAACGGTCATCAGGTTATGGTAGAACGCGGGGCCGGTGCAGGTATCGGTATTGATGATTTAGCATTTGAATCCGTTGGAGCGGTGATGGTTGATACACCCGCAGAAATTTTTCAAGCTGCTGATATGATTATTAAGGTAAAAGAACCGCAATCGCAAGAATGTAAGATGTTACGCGCAGGCCAGGTTTTATTTACTTATTTGCATTTAGCGCCTGATCCGGAACAGGCGCGATTATTGCGTGAATCAGGCTGTATAGCCATTGCTTACGAAACTGTCACTAATAAAAATGGCGGTTTGCCTTTATTAGCTCCTATGAGTGAAGTGGCGGGGCGTATGGCTATTCAAGCCGGAGCTACCAGCTTAGAGATTACCCAGGGTGGTAGTGGAATCTTATTGGGCGGTGTGCCTGGCGTTGCTCCAGCGAAAGTGGTTGTATTAGGTGGCGGTGTAGTGGGTACGAATTCAGTTCGCATGGCGATAGGAATGGGCGCGCATGTTGTTGTCATTGATAAGATGATTGAGCGTTTGTATCAATTAGATTTACAATTTGGTTCTAAAATTAATACTATTTATTCTACGACGGACGCAATTGAAAAATATGTTGGCAGTGCTGATCTTGTTATTGGCGCTGTACTTGTTCCAGGGGGCTCAGCGCCTAAGTTGGTGACAAGACAGATGCTGAGTCATATGCGTCCTGGATCTGTGCTAGTCGATGTGTCTATTGACCAGGGTGGATGCTTTGAAACGAGTCGTCCGACTACGCATCAACATCCTACCTATATATTGGATAATGTGGTGCATTATTGTGTGTCAAATATGCCAGGAGCAGTGCCTCGTACTTCAACCTTTGCATTGAATAATGCGACATTACCTTTTGTATTAGCGCTTGCTAATTATGGATATAAACAGGCATTACGCCAAGATCCTCATTTGTTACATGGTTTGAATGTGTGTCAAGGTAATTTAACCCATAAGGCAGTTGCAAGTGCTTTACATCAAGAATATACCCCAGCAGAAGAGGCTTTAGAGGAATAAGAACCGTCGAGCTGCACACGCGGGAATCCATTTAATGGCGCGTATGAATTTTAGGATACAGTCATGCTAAATTGTTTTATCACGCAACACAAAAAAAAAGCGATTCCAATTTTAATTTTAACTTCTCAACATTTTGCCGCTTGGTTAGCAAAGCAAAATAATTTTATCAAAAACTGGATTACTACTACTCGTTTTCAAGCCAATCCAGGCAGTGTATGTTTATTACCTGATGCGTCAGGTAAAGTGGCGCAAGTTTTGTGTGCTGTTGAAGGAATAAAAAATTTCTGGTGTGTAGGAAGCCTGGCAACGACGCTGCCAGAAGGGCAATATATTTTTAATATAGATGAAATTGAGGCGGATTACTTTCACTATGCTAATTTTGCTATTGCGTGGGGATTAGGTGCATATCAATTTATTCAATATAAAAAGCCAACAAAAACAATCGCACAACTCGTAGTACCTAAAAATTACGATATTACATACATTAATAATATGGTTGAATCAGTTTATTTTGTCCGGGATCTCATTAATACACCGACCGATGATATGGGGCCTAGTGAATTAGCGCAAGCTGCGGCAAAGTTAGCTAAACAATATCGTGCGACTATCAAACAGGTTGTCGGCGATCAGTTATTAAAAAGTAATTTTCCTTGTATTCATACAGTAGGACGCGCGAGTGATGATGCACCTCGACTGTTAGATTTGCGCTGGGGAAATAAACGTCATCCAAAAGTAACATTGGTTGGTAAAGGTGTATGTTTTGATACCGGTGGCTTGGATATTAAACCTTCATCAGCTATGTTGTTAATGAAAAAAGACATGGCAGGTGCTGCGCATGTGCTCGGTTTAGCGCGTATGATTATGCAAGCAAAATTACCTATCTGTTTGCGTGTTCTTATTCCAGCAGTTGAAAATGCTATTTCAGGTAATGCATTTCGTCCAGGTGATGTGATTACTAGTCGAAAAGGTCTCACTATTGAAGTAGGCAATACAGATGCAGAAGGGCGTTTGGTGTTAGCTGATGCATTAACCGAAGCGGTTAGCGAAAAACCTGATTTATTAATTGATATATCAACATTAACAGGCGCTGCTCGGATTGCTGTCGGTACAGATTTGTCAGCTATGTTTGTGAATCAAGATACGTTGGCGGATGATTTGTTAGATCACGGAAATAAACAGCGAGATCCTATGTGGCGTTTACCTTTATTTGCTGCTTATCGCGAAGCACTGAATAGCCCGATTGCAGATATCAATAATGCCTCTCCTGATTCGTATGCGGGTGCAATTACCGCTGCGCTTTTTTTAAAAGAATTTGTCCCGGATCATATTCCTTGGGCGCATTTTGATATTATGGCGTGGAATATAAAGTCACGTCCGGGCCGTCCGCAAGGCGGTGAAGCGATGGCATTACGCGCGTTGTTTAGTTATTTAGTAGAGCGATTTAAAGAATAATTTACGCTATTATACAGGTGTCATCCTGAGCGCTAGCCACTACTGTCCGGTGAACATGTGTCATAAATAAACACCTCCAATTTGGTATT
>CAZAEO010000111.1:0-6472 GCA_964484285.1 uncultured Coxiellaceae bacterium
TAAATACCAAATTGGAGGTGTTTATTTATGACACATGTTCACCGGACAGTAGTGGAGCGTAAGCGAAGGATCTGTTTTATCAAGCAGATAGAGATCCTTCGTTTCACTCAAAATTTATTTTTGTCGTGTACAGAGAAAAAAATTAATCGTTTTTAAAACGATATAAATCGCTCTTGCTTCGATATTTTTTTAATTATTCAACTAATAACACAACTTCGATTAGAAGAACTTATTTCAGGTTGTATTTGATTTTTTGCCTGAGAAAGCAGTAATTTTTCTTGGGCAGGAGAAATATTAACTACAAATTGCTGTTCCTTTTTTCTAAATCTATTATTTTCTGTTTTTGCTAAAAAAATTAATCCTGATTTATAAGTGGCTTCATAAATTTTGATAATGTTTTCTGGATCTGTAGTAAAACAAGGCAAATAATGATTCTCATCTTCATCATACTCTTTTGATGTTTTTAATACTGCTTTTTCAGTTTGAATTATTGCTTGATTATTTCGTAGTTTAATTGCAAAAATGGGAGGATAGTTACACCAACCATCAAAAATATCGGAAGAAAAAAAATCATGAGCTTGTGACATGAAATCAGCACAAGTCATTGCTTCCTTATATTCTTTAAAAATAACAAATTGTTCTTTTTCTTCTATTTGAAAAGCAGTAGAAAGCTGGTGATTATTTAAACTAAGAATCGGCTTGGTGTTATTAGAAACGTCTATTATTTTTGCAACGCAATAAAAGGTATCTGTTCTTGCATGAACATTTTTGGAATAAAATTCTTTTGCACTTAATTGAGATTTTTTAAATTCCTCTAAATGACTATCTCGAATAAAAGAAATCCAGAGCTCATCTTTTCTAGCCAATTCACGCCAATCCTTACATACCATTCCTGCTCGTGTTAATTCCGTTGTATTTAAAAATGAAAAACTATGAAGAGTAGTATCTTCAATTGCATCCAAAAATGGTGTATCTAGATAAGTGCGCATCGTCTTTCTCCTGTTTTGTTTGAACAATTATTAATTTTTTATATCTTACTGTTGAAATTGTTTTTTTCGCAATACGTAAAAACTACTTAATCAATCCGCATGGAATAGAAAATACTCATAAAATTTCTAGCTCTATTGAATAGATTGAACATTTCTGTCGATTAAACAAGCATCGGACTATGTCAAATATACCGAATATTGTCAAAAATCTACTTTTTTGATGGCGGCATCGTTCTATTTTTGCAAGACGTGGCGATCCAGAAAAATGCTGATTGGATTGCCACACCTTGCAAAAAAACGCAGGATTTGCAATGACACGACTTAAGCTTATTCTGCGTAAGGTGAGTTAAATTTTCTTAAAGCACCCAAGCGGTAATTAAAAGCTCTAGCCGCTTGAATAAAAAGAAAAATAATTATAAATTACAAAAGAAGAAAACCCCGGATCAAGGATACGAGTAATGGAAAATACTGCGGTGGCAGTAGAACTGGCTCTTCGCCGAGTTATTGGAACATTATTTTTCATTCTCGTCCTAAAAGGCGACGTGATCGACATAATTATGTCAAGGTCATGCATGGAGATTTGGGTAATAGAAAGCCTCATAATTATTATTGGTAAATCCTTATGCGAGTTTTAGAACATTAATTACACCAAAGGTTTCGCCCATTTTTTAACAGGATCGGGGCCAGACCTCAACTACACATGTACACATGGCAAAAATGAAAAAAATTACTGTAGGCGTCATTGGCGCAGGTCGAATAGGGAAGTTGCATATCGAAAACATTTTGCAATATTTTCCTCACGTACAAATTAAAAGTGTCGCTGACCCGTTACTCGATGAAATATGGGCAGCTCACAAATCCATCCAGCATCTTTATCGCGATGCAGAGCCGATTTTTTCTGATAAAAACATTGATGCAGTACTCATTTGCTCGCCTGTTGCATTGCATGTCCCGCACATTATCGCAGCAGCACATTCACAAAAACATATTTTTTGCGAAAAACCGATCGCGCTTAATCTCCAACAAATTGCTGATGCACTGCGCGTCGTAAAAAAATCGAATGTTATTCTACAAGTGGGATTCAATCGCCGTTTTGATGCCAATTTCGCGAAGATCAAATCCATTTTGCAAAACCAAACCATTGGAAAACCGCACGTGTTACGCATTACTTCACGTGATCCAGACATTCCTTCCGCAGATTATTTAAAATCATCCAGCGGCATGTTTTTAGATATGACCATCCACGATTTTGATATGGCACGTTTTTTACTAGGTAGCGAAATTGAAGAAATTTATGCTTCTGGCGGCGTATTAATTCATTCTCTATTCAAAGAATATAACGATATTGATACAGCAGTAGTCCAGTTAAAATTCACAGACGGCAGTTTAGGGGTGATTGATAATAGTCGTCGAGCTGCATATGGTTATGATCAACGTGTTGAAGTGTTTGGAAGTCTTGGTGCAGTGCATGCTGATAATAATAAACCCACCAACACGACTATCAGTACAGAACATGGCATTACAACTGAAAAACCACTGTATTTTTTCCTGGAACGTTACAAAGAATCTTACATCGCAGAGCTGCAAGCCTTTTTTACAAGTGTGCAACATAACCAACCCGCCATGGTCAATGGGTTTGATGGATTAATGTCAATTGTGGCAGGACTCGCAGCCACACAATCATTGCAAGAAAATCGTCCTGTCAAAATCAATCATGCTGAATGGAGGGAATATGCTCTGGGAGTTTGATCACACCCGTGCTGTCGATTTAATCGCGATGGGCCGTGTTGCAGTTGATCTTTACGCGGAACAAATCGGATGCTCCATTGAAAATGCCGAAACCTTCCGTAAATACCTGGGAGGATGCGCGGGTAACATTGCCGTGGGTACCGCTCGTTTAGGATTACAAACCGTCATGTTTTCCTGTGTAGGAAAAGATGCATTTGGACAATTTATTAAACAAGAATTACAACGTGAAAAAGTTGATATCTCTTTAGTACAAGAAACAGCTCGTCATTTAACGGGATTAGTCATTTTAGGCATCAGTCCACCCGATCACTTTCCACTTATTTTTTATCGAGAACAGTGTGCTGACATGCAATTAAAAAAATCCCACATTAACCGCGATATTTTTGCTACTGCTAAAGCATTATTAATCACTGGCACAGGTCTTTCTACACCCGACATGTGTGAAGTGACGCATGTTGCGGTAGATACAGCACGCACAACGCAAACACGGATCGTTTTGGATTTGGATTATCGCCCTGTATTGTGGAATTTAACCGAAAAAGGCGATGGGGAATCCCGTTTCAAAATCTCGGACAAAGTCAGTCACTGCTACCAAACTATCTTGCCTAAATGTGATTTGATTGTGGGAACAGAAGAAGAAATTTTAATTGCAGGTCAAGCAAATTCATTAGATAAAGCATTACAAACGATACGAACGTTTTCAGAAGCGCCCATCGTCGTTAAAAAAGGCGCGAAGGGTTCTGCAACCTATTTTTCATCAGCCACTCAACCCATCACCGCGCACGCATTTTCTGTCAACATTTTAAATGTGCTAGGCGCGGGCGATGCATTTTTAAGCGGTTTTTTACGCGGCTTGCTACGGGGAGAATCCTGGGAAACGGCTATGCTCTATGGTAACGCAAGCGGCGCAATCGTTGTCACTCGACATGGTTGCGCACCTGCCATGCCAACATTTACCGAAATACAAGCATTGATGCAACAACATAATCAAAAGGATTTGAATCATGTCCGAATTTCTTGTTCATCATCCTGATGGGTTTAATCCAGGACGCACCATGATTACTCGCATCGGGGAACCACACGACACAGGTATTGAATTGAGTGTTTTCAAAATGCCGCGTGGTAACAAAGAACATTTTAATTCAACGCGAGAAGCAGCCTATCTTTTGTTACATGGCGAATGCATGCTGTATTTTGATGACAAAATCTGTCAAATTGCCCGCGCGTCGGTTTTTGATGATGATCCTGTTGTACTACATAGTGCCGCTCATCATCGCTTAACTATTACCGCCATAACGGATTGTGAATTTGTCATTGCAGAAGTAGAAAATACTGAAAAATTTTCTACGCAATTATTTGATGGTAAAAATCTATTAGAAAACGAAAAACGGGGCAAAGGCATTTTAAATGACACCGCGTATCGCATTGTACGCACAGTTTTCGATGCGCGTAATCGCCCCAAAGCTAAATTAGTCATAGGTGAGGTTGTTAATGCACCCGGTTGTTGGTCAAGTTATCCGCCGCATCATCATCTGCAACCGGAAATTTATCATTACCGTTTTACTGAACCACAAGGTTATGGACACGCAGAGTGTGGCGATGACGTCTTTAAAGTACGGCAATATGATACTTACAAAATTTTAAATCAACGGGATCATTCGCAAACTGCAGCGCCAGGTTATGGCATGTATTATGTTTGGGTACTCAGACATCTAGACAATGCCATCTACACAGCTCCCGAATTCACGGAAGAACATAGTTGGACTAAAAACCTGGATGCAAATTCAAGAGTATGGAAAGGATTCAACAAACTATGAAAACCATCCGACTTACCACTGCGCAAGCGCTCATTAAATTTCTCGACAATCAATACATCGAACTCGATGGCGAACATTATAAATTTGTTAAAGGCATTTTCGGTATTTTCGGTCATGGCAACGTAACCGGTATTGGCGAAGCATTGGAGTTTATGCAAAGTGACTTGCTCTATCTGCAAGGTCATAACGAACAAGGCATGGTACACGCCGCTACTGCTTATGCTAAACAAAAAAATCGTCTGGAAATTTTTGCTTGCACATCTTCGATTGGTCCTGGCGCATTAAATATGGTAACCGCTGCAGCAACTGCCACAGTGAATCGCATTCCTGTTTTATTATTACCAGGCGATATTTTTGCCTGTCGCCAACCTGATCCTGTTTTACAACAACTTGAAGTACCTTCTGATTACACGATCTCTGCTAATGATTGCTTTAAACCCGTCAGTAAATACTGGGATCGAATTTCTCGGCCAGAACAACTCATGTTAGCTATGTTAAATGCCATGCGTGTGTTAACTGATCCTGTTGAAACAGGAGCTGTTACCCTTTGTTTGCCACAAGATGTACAAGCTGAGGTCTATGACTATCCCAGCGAATTTTTTAAAAAACGAATTCATGTGATTGATCGACGTCCTATCACAGAACGAGCGCTCGAAAAAGCCGTTGAACTTCTGAGTCAGGCAACGCAACCCTTGATTATTGCCGGCGGAGGAGTCCATTATGCAAAAGCCTGTGACGAATTAGCTGACTTTGCTAATACATTCGGCATTCCAGTCGCAGAAACCCAAGCTGGCAAAAGTGCACTTGCCTGGCAACATCCGATGAACGTAGGTGGCATAGGTGTCACTGGCACGCTTGCCGCCAATTTATTAGCCAAACAGGCCGATGTCATTTTAGCAATTGGCAGTCGACTTTCTGATTTTACGACCGCATCAAAATCAGCTTTTCAACATCCTGATATGAAATTTCTGCATTTAAACGTCAGCGCATTTGATGGCTTGAAATTAGATGGCTTGTTATTGCAAGGTGATGCCAAAATCGGCTTAAAAGCATTGCACGAAAAATTATTGCAAAAAAATTTTTCCACTGGCCCGCATTATCAAACGATGATTGCAAGTTATCGCGAATCTTGGCAAAAAGAGGTGGCGCGACTTTATCAGTTAACATCAGAAAAAGGCAACACACAAAGCCGCGTATTAGGCGTCATTAACCATTTTGTTCAAGCAGAGGATGTTGTTGTCTGTGCAGCTGGCAGTTTGCCGGGTGACTTACATCGCTTGTGGCAACATGGTCAACCTGGCACATATCATCTTGAATATGGGTTTTCTTGTATGGGTTATGAAGTAGCTGGTGGGTTGGGCGTGAAAATGGCAAAACCTGCTGCTGAAGTGTATGTTCTTGTCGGCGATGGAAGTTATTTAATGATGCACTCAGAATTACTCACCAGCTTACAAGAAGGTTATAAAATGACTATTATTTTATTCAACAATCATGGTTATCAATGCATTAAACATTTGCAGATGGCTAATGGCAGTAACGGTTTTGGCAATGAATTTCGTTATCGTTCGTTGCAAACAAAGCGGTTAGATGGACAAACCCTGTTGGTTGATTTTGTTAAATATGCAGAAAGTTTAGGCGCGTTAAGTTTTTATGCAAAAGATGATGTTGATTTGCAAAATGCGTTGATTCAAGCAAAAAAATCCTCTCGCTCTGTCCTGATTCAAATTGATGTCTTACCAGATACTATGACAAAAGGTTACGAATCATGGTGGCGCGTAGGTGTTTCTGCTATTTCAACAGAAACGGCTGTATGTGCAGCGCATGACAGAATGCAAACGCAAATTAAATTAGCAAGAAGTTATTAATCCTAAATTCGGCAGTTGTAACCGTAGCGAGAAGGGCTAATGTATTGAAGAT
>CAZAEO010000112.1:0-6448 GCA_964484285.1 uncultured Coxiellaceae bacterium
ACAGTTTTCATTGCATATTTACCAGCATGCCATTTGATTGGTTCAAACAAGAAAATAACGCTGTCATGCCAGACTTTGCTAATCAGTTCAAAAATCTCTTAACATCTGATGGCTTTATTTTATTAGACAGCCTACCACAAGTTAGCAGAATGGGAGAAACATGGCCTGTCGCTGCGCGTCAATGCAATTATCTAGAGAAAAATGGTTTTTTTCTCGTTGAAATACTGAGATTTAGCAGCCACACAGACGTCGGCAACCCCAACGAATCCATTATCATAAAGCTTAATTTAGCCCCAACCCGTCCATCACAGAGAGGCTGATTTCAAGTTATCATACAGTTTCAATTTGCAAATAACGGGCAATAAAAAAACGGAAAGGGTAAGATTCGAACTTACGATACGGAAAACCGTATAATGGTTTAAATAACCAACGCTTTAAGCCACTCAGCCACCCTTCCACCGCGAAGTATATAGTGATGAAAATTCATTTGCAATCTTGACCCACAGCTAAAAAATCTTTGGTGAATCTGTTTCTAACCCCAGTTTCGGATGCGGTATCTTTTCTTTTTGGACATTATCAATCCCTTTATATTGCATAAGCTATTTCGATCCAGGTTGGTTAAGATACAAAGTAATCAATTCCTAGCTGGAAAAGTATTAAGGCCTTATTCTTCCCAAAGTAAATCGATCTGCATCAATGCTAAAGGTAACGGTAAAACAGGAATAGTCTGAAATCGGGTCACTTCATAACTCTTAGCATAAATATTCCCATTTTTATATTTACAAATTTGTTTTAAATCCTTTGATCTTAATTGCTCAATCCATTTCACTTCAACAGGCCAGAATTTATGTTGATGGACATAAGCGACATCCACCTCGCCTTCTGCTTTAATATAATACGTAGGAAAAAATCGACGAAAATGTGTAACGACACATGCTTCTATTAAATCAGAGCAACCTTTAGAATCTGCAAGTATTGGTAGTATTTGTTGTTGATAAGCATCTTTAACAGGGTCAATCCATGCTCGCATTGCATGAAAAATAAATGGATCACAAAACATTAATTTCTTGCGCTTTTTTGGCGCTGGCTTTAATTTATCTTCCATGATAGCGGCTTGCACAAACACAGCATCCATAGATGCTAATATACCCATGTAATCTGCAATTGTTTGAGTATGATCAATGGATAACTCTTTTGTTAGATTATCCCATGAGACTTGTTTTAAATAATGCTTAATAATAGCTTCAAGAATTTCTTTTAAGTAATGCTCACGTTTATCACGCTTCATGATATCGCCACGAATCCAGTCCGAATAAATAGCTAACGTGGATTGACTAATATTGTGTTCAATTGCAAATTCATTGATAGCTGTTAAAAATCCACCATGAATAAGATATTCATTCAGCTCTTGATAAAGAGCAGTAATGACATGTGCGAGAACGGACTCGTAAGAAGTTATCTTGGGTAGTGCTTTTTTCAATTGTAAGAATTCGCGAAAAGATAATGGATAATAATGAAAATCAACTTTATTTGCTTTACCTCGTCGGCCAGGAAAACGTTTGCGCGCTTCTTGAATTAATACTAAATCAGAACCGCTGAGTACCAACACCACTTGCGAAAGCTCACCCGTATCCGCAAGATACTTCACGGTTTTGTCCCAATCTTCAATATCCGTCACTTCATCCAAAATAAAATATTTTAATCCGTTCGCTGGCATCCGGGATAATTGGCTCTTCATGACAGAATATAAAGTTTGATTATCCCCAATAAGCTCACCTGAAAAAAAACAAATGGCCTCTGGCGCAACGCCAGACTGTAGTAACTTCTCCATCCATTGCTTCAATAAGGTTGTCTTCCCCACTTGCCGCCCACCAGAAAGGGTTAAAATTCCTGGGATGTCAGTCGGTAGCTCATTGAGTAAAGCGGATTGATAAACATATTTTTGCACATACAATCGCTTCAAATGCGGGTCAATTTTTGCAAATGATGCCGCATTATCTAAATGACTATTGTTGGGTTGAAATCGTATATCCATATCTACATGGTAATATATATATTTAATTTACGCAAAACTTACTGAGTAAATTTACTCAATGTACAATGAGTATTTTATCATACTCTTATAAACAGTTCGGAGTTAAATTCCTTTAAAATCACATAATTAAAATAAAATTCCCTGCGAAAACGCAGCAAGGGAAATAGGCATTATTAGCAAGCCTTGCAACGTGTTTCGCGTATCAAGAAAGAAAGACACAGCGCCACAATTAAAGTAATAGGGAAAATCAGCATTGCACGATGAAAGTCGGTAGCAGTATAAATCGTCATGCCATTCATTACTTCATGCGTAGCACCTTTTTCCATCAACCAACCAAAAAATGGTGGGAAAATAAATCCGCTAATCATGATACACATCGAATCAATGCTGACCGATGTGCTAGTCAAATAAATTGGATTTAATTCGGCAATCGTTGGATAAGTCAGCACTTGTGAGCTCGTCACGAACCCAATCAGAAAAAATAATATTATCAAAGATAGTAACGATAAATGCGGTACAAAAAGCAAAATAGAAATCACAATCAACGACAGTATTGCGCCCACGATCATCGGCAGCACGCGACGTTCAATGTAATCAGAGACCCAGCCATAAATCAGCGAGCCTAAAATAACGCCTACAAAAAAAACAGTGGTTGCATAAGAGGCTTCAGCAGTCGTTACATGATGCACGCCGGTCAAATATCGAATACCCCACAATCCGCCTAAAATAAAAACGGGTAAATTGACCAATGCCGTATAGAATCCACACAGCCAATTTTGTAAATTAAGAACTGCGAGCTTAATACAAGTCAGCGGACCTAATTGTTTTAACATGGCGTGATCTGATGCAATGCTTGCTTCAGAATGAGGTGGTCGATCTTGGACAATAAAAAATATCGCAAAAAATATCAATACGCCTAAAGCAGTATTGACCAAAAGGGCAGTATGCCAATTGCCTAAATAATCTATGAGTAATGCAAAAGGTGTTTGCGCAACTAAGCCGCCCAACATCGCCATCGTCACGACTGCTCCCACTACAAATGCCATGCGTGTTGGCGCGAACCAGCGAGAAGCGATTCGAATACAACTTAAAAAACAAAATGACGCGCTACCACCTACCAAAAAGCGACCCAGCGCCGCCACCCAATAAACCGTTGTTGTGGAAAATAAAAATGTCCCCAGCGTACAAACAGTCACTGCAAACATTAATAATTTTTTTGTTGAATAACGATCGATAATATTACCGACCGGAAAAAGCACCAATGCATTTGCATAGAAATACATGGAGAACAACTGACCCAGCTCTTCAGCGTTTAAATGATAAGTTTCTCTCAATTGCACATTAATCGTATTAAACAAATTCATCTGAATGAATTCATAAAAGAAAAATAATGCGGCAGTCAACACAACAGACCACGCAAGAAATGGGTGTGTCGTTTTTTCTTTCATATTAATTGCATTCATTGGATAGCATCCACTAATTGACTGGCACCAATACGAAAAGTTGCGGGCTTAATAAAATGCTCGCCCATCATACATCTCACCAATGCGACATATTGCATTGCTTGCGCAATCTCTCGAATACCGCCTGATATTTTAAGGCCAATCGGCCGATTCAGCTCATGTGTAAAGCGTGTAATCACATAAAGCATAACAGCTGCCGCTTCTAGTGTTGCGCCTTGTGATATTTTGCCAGTCGATGTTTTAATAAAATCTGCGCCGCCCATCACCGCAATTTCACTCACTTCTTTAATTTGATAAGGATTATCCAGTGCGCCTATTTCTAGAATCATTTTCAATAAGGCTTTCGAACCGCATGCGACTTTACATGATTCAACAAAGTGGCGTGGATAATGTTTATCACGTGATAAATACTTAGCATACGGAAAAACCACATCAATCTCATCAGCACCTGCTGCTAATGATTGATTAATCGACCCTAACACGTCTTCTAATGGCATTGCACCAGATGGAAAATTAGCAACGGTGCATATTTTAATTGATGAATCGACAAAATGCGCTTTTGCCAGAGACACAAACTTAGGGATCACGCAAACAGACTGCACCGCACCAAAAGGGCGCTCTGCCTTAATAAAAAAAGTTGTTAAATCTTCTGCACTATCCTCATCATTTAAACGTGTTAAATCAATTAACGGTAATAAATGACGCGGCGTAAAATGTGGCATACCGAAAGGATCTGCCGACTCCATCACCCGATGCACACGATCAAGCCAAGACATGCTGCCACTCCTTTACAAATGCAGGAATCAGCTTAGTTAATTTACGCGCTGCAAGCTCGCTAAATTGCAAAGTATGTTCGTGCGTGAGCTGTTCTTTACTCATGCCTGCTGCAAAATTACTAATTGCAACAATCCCCATCACCTTCATACCGCAATGACGCGCCAAAATAACTTCAGGAACAAGTGACATACCAACTACATCCGCACCCCATTGTTTAAATGCACGAATTTCAGCAGGCGTCTCAAAGCTAGGACCCAATGTGGCAAGATAAACACCTTCATGAATCGGAATAGCTAATTTTGATGAAACTGATTTCATTAAATCAATTAAACCAGCATCATAAGCACCTGTGAGATCAATAAAACGTGGGCCAACACTTTCATCGTTGGGTCCCACTAATGGATTATTAAACTGAAGATTAATGTGATCCGTTATAATCGCGACCTCACCTGGTGCCCTATCTTCTCTTAATGAACCAGCCGCTGCCGTTGTCAACAACACCGAACAACCTAAATGCTTCACGATATGAATTAAAGTACGAATAGAGGCCGGAGAAATGCCTTCATATAAATGCAACCGACCTCGCAAACAAACAACAGGAATATCATTCAAATGCCCAAGCACAATGAGCGAGGCATGCCCTGCAATCTTGCTTTCCTGTAACCCAGGAATAGCAGCGTAAGGAATTGAAACAGGATCGGTCATTTGCTCTGCAAGTGAGGACAGACCAGATCCCAATATAATGCCAATTTTTGGTGCAAAATCTTTTGGAATATACTGCGCCAGGGCCTGCATTGTTTCATCAATTGTAGACATCTTTATGCTCCTTTAGCTTCATCCATCTCATACATTCACCTTACGCGCGATCATCCCGCGCAGTTTTTAGCGTGGGATGACAAATGGTAGCTTCTGCTTAAACAACAACCCACTTCGCAGCAACGTCTAGCATACGATTTGAGAAACCCCATTCATTATCATACCAAGCCAATATCTTAACGAGATTCCCCATCACGCGCGTTCCCACTGTATCGAAAATAGCAGAGGAAGCATGATGATTAAAATCAACTGAAACGAGTGGTTTATCATTATAAGACAACACTGCCTTCATAGTGCCCACTGAGGCTTTTTGTATAATCTCATTGATTTCTTGAACTGAAGTGGCGCGTTTTGCCTCAAATGTCAGATCAACAACAGAAACATTAATGGTGGGCACACGCAGTGCAAAGCCATCTAACTTGCCATCCAACTCAGGCAGCACCAAACCAACCGCAGCTGCCGCACCTGTCTTTGCTGGAATAATAGACTGAGTTGCAGAACGCGCTCTTCTTAAATCAGTATGATAAACATCCAGTAAATTTTGATCGTTCGTAAATGCATGAATCGTATTCATCACACCGCTCACCAAACCAATTGCCTCTTGCAATGGCTTAACAACAACCGCCAAGCAATTGGTCGTGCAAGATGCATTAGAGATCACCGTGTCACTCGCTTTTAAAATGTGATCGTTGACACCAAATACAATGGTCGCATCTGCACCTTCTGCCGGCGCTGAAATAAGCACTTTCTTTGCACCCGCTGCAATATGCTGAGCAGCCTTTTCTTTGCTAGTAAAAAATCCCGTGCATTCAAAAACAATATCAATATTCAGTGCTTTCCAAGGTAATTTTTTTGGATCACGCTCTGCAATGACAATAATTTTATCGCCATTCACAAGAAGATTATTATCAACAACACTCACCTCGCCTGGAAAAGCGCCATGTGTTGTGTCGTAACGCGTCAAATGCGCGTTTGTTTCCACATCTCCTAAATCGTTAATGGCCACAATTTCTATTTCAGGATGAAGCTTTTTTTCATAATGTGCCCGCAAAATATTGCGCCCAATCCGTCCATACCCATTAATTGCAACACGAATCGTCATAATGTCATTCCTTCTCTATTAAAGATTGATCATCCAACTACTTCTCTCACACCCACGACTGCTCTTACAACATCTAACACATGCTCCACTGTCATCCCACAATCACGTAATACATCAACAAGTGGCGCTGAAGCGCCAAACCGATTAATGCCAATCACCTTGCCTTGCAATCCCACAAAGCGATACCAACCACTGCTTGCAGCCGCTTCAATGACTACTCTTGCGATTACACACTTAGGCAACACACTTTCTTGA
>CAZAEO010000113.1:0-6443 GCA_964484285.1 uncultured Coxiellaceae bacterium
GTTTTGCCATCAAGCCACGCATACCAGCAAGCTGACGAATCTGTGCTGCCGAACCTCGCGCACCTGAATCTGCCATCATATAAATTGAATTAAATGATTCTTGCTGAACTTTATGTCCTTTAGCATCTTTCACTGTATCAGTAGATAACTCAGCCATCATTGCCTTAGCAACTTGATCATTAGCACGCGACCAAATATCAACAACTTTATTATATCGTTCACCTTGGGTCACTAAACCAGAAGCATATTGTGCTTGGATTTTTCCGACTTCTTCTTCTGCCTGTGAAATAATATTTACTTTTTCTTTCGGAATAACCAAATCATTCACGCCGATTGATACACCTGATTTGGTCGCATAAGAAAAACCGGTATACATTAATTGATCCGCAAAGATAACAGTGGCTTTTAATCCCACATCGCGATAACACGTATTGATAATACTGGAAATAGCTTTTTTATTCATTGTTCGATTGACTAAATCAAACGACATGCCTTTAGGTAACAGTTCTGATAAAAGTGCACGACCTACTGTTGTTTCAACCAAACGAATATTCTGCGTAAATTCACCGCTGATCTCACCCGGTAAATATTCTTTTATCCGTGCGCGGATTTTAGCTTGCAATTCAATTAGTCCATTTTCATACGCTCGATGAATTTCATTAATATCAGAGAAAATCATGCCTTCGCCACGCGCATTTACTTTTGTACGAGTGAGATAATAAAGACCCAAGACCACATCTTGTGAAGGAACAATAATAGGCTCACCATTTGCAGGTGAAAGAATATTGTTAGTAGACATCATCAAAGAACGCGCTTCAAGTTGTGCTTCTAATGATAACGGGACATGCACAGCCATCTGGTCACCGTCAAAGTCCGCGTTATAGGCAGTACATACCAATGGATGTAATTGAATCGCTTTGCCTTCAATCAAAACAGGTTCAAATGCTTGAATACCCAAACGATGTAATGTAGGTGCACGATTCAATAATACAGGATGTTCACGAATCACTTGCTCTAAAATATCCCATACTGCTGCATCTTCGCGATCAACCATTTTCTTGGCAGCTTTAATGGTGGACGCAAGCCCTTGAATTTGTAAACGGCTAAAAATAAATGGCTTAAACAATTCCAACGCCATTTTTTTCGGTAAACCGCACTGATGCAAACGAAGTGTAGGACCCACTACGATGACCGATCGCCCTGAGTAATCTACACGTTTACCTAACAAGTTTTGTCGGAAGCGACCTGCCTTACCTTTAATCATGTCCGCAAGTGATTTTAACGGGCGCTTATTAGAACCCGTAATAGCTCGGCCACGACGACCATTATCTAATAACGCATCCACAGATTCTTGCAACATGCGTTTCTCATTACGCACGATAATATCGGGTGCGTTCAAATCTAAGAGACGTTTTAAGCGATTATTACGATTAATAACACGACGATAAAGATCATTTAAGTCTGATGTAGCAAATCGTCCGCCATCTAATGGAACTAATGGACGAAGATCAGGTGGCAATACAGGCAATACTGCCAATATCATCCATTCGGGTTTGTTTCCCGATGCCTGAAATGCTTCCATGAGTTTCAAACGTTTTGATAGTTTCTTTAATTTTGCTTCGGAAGCAGTGCTCGCAATTTCTTCGCGAATCTTAGCAATTTCTGTTTCCAAATTAATTGCACGTAACAATTCTTGAATAGCTTCAGCACCCATGCGTGCATCAAATTCATCGCCATATTCTTCAATAGCATCATAATAGGCTTCATCAGAAAGTAATTGACCACGCTCTAATTGCGTCATGCCTGGATCAATAACCACGTACGCTTCAAAATATAAAATGCGCTCTATATCACGCAATGTCATATCCAGCAATAAACCAATACGTGATGGCAAAGAACGCAAAAACCAAATATGCGCAATAGGACTTGCCAATTCAATATGACCCATACGATCACGTCGCACCTTGGATAGCGTAACTTCCACTCCGCATTTTTCGCAAATAACACCACGATGCTTGAGTCGTTTGTACTTACCGCACAAACATTCGTAATCCTTGACCGGACCAAAAATTTTGGCGCAGAATAATCCATCGCGCTCAGGTTTAAAAGTACGATAATTAATTGTTTCTGGTTTTTTAACTTCACCATACGACCAAGAACGAATCATATCTGGCGATGCAAGACCAATATGAATAACATCAAATTCTTCAAGCTGTGCTTGCTGCTTCACTAAACTTAATAAATCTCTCAAGGTGATACCCTCTCATCGATATATCAATTTCGCATTACTGAATTGCCATGAAGTTTATCCCCGCATACATAAGCGAGGACAAACTTGCAATGACCGATTTATTCCAACTCCATATTAATTGCTAAGGAGCGAATTTCCTTGATTAACACGTTAAATGCTTCTGGCATGCTCGATTCCATATAATGATCACCATCCACAATATTTTTATACATCTTAGTACGTCCACCGACATCGTCTGACTTCACAGTCAACATTTCTTGTAATGTGTAGGCCGCACCATATGCTTCTAATGCCCACACTTCCATTTCACCGAAGCGCTGACCGCCAAATTGTGCTTTACCACCTAACGGCTGTTGTGTCACTAAACTATAAGATCCCGTCGAACGCGCATGCATTTTATCATCCACTAAGTGGTTCAGCTTCATCATATACATGTAACCTACTGTAATAGGACGCTCAAACGCTTTACCTGTACGGCCGTCATACAACGTTGCTTGTCCACTTTCTGGAAGATTTGCTAATTTCAACATTGCTTTGATTTCATCTTCTGATGCGCCATCAAATACCGGCGTTGCCATAGGGACACCACCCCGCAAATTTTTTGCCAGACTGACTATTTCTTCGTCTGATAAATTAGCAAGGTTTTCTTTGCGTTTATTGGTTGTATTGTAAATTGCACTCAGCATTTGACGCATTTGTCTAATGGAGTGCTGCTCTTCTAACATTTTACCAATCTTCAATCCAAGACCTTTTGCTGCCCAACCCAAGTGCGTTTCCAATACTTGCCCAACGTTCATACGTGAAGGGACACCCAGCGGATTTAACACGATATCCACAGGCGTGCCATCTGCCATGTAAGGCATATCTTCCACTGGTACAATGGTGGAAATTACACCTTTGTTACCATGACGTCCTGCCATTTTATCGCCAGGTTGAACACGGCGCTTGACTGCAAGATACACTTTTGCGATTTTTAATACGCCAGGCGCTAAATCATCGCCCTGAGTGATCTTATTACGTTTTGCATCATATGCTTTTTCAAACTCAAGTCGTTCTTGTTTAAATTGATTAGCGGCTGCTTCGAGTTGTTTATTTGCTGCAACATCACGCAAGCGAATTTCAAACCATTTTTCACGTGGCACTTCAGCCAAATATCCCTTGGTAACCTTCGAACCTTTCTTTAATTTATTCGGACCCCCTTGCACAATACGATTCAGCAAAAGTTTTTCAATACGTTGGAAAATATCATTTTCACGAATACGTAATTCATCGCTTAAATCTTGTTTGGCTTTAGCTAATTCATTTTTTTCAATTTCAAGCACACGTGCATCTTTTTCAACACCTTCACGCGTGAAAACCTGAACATCAATGACTGTACCTTCCATGCCTGTAGGAACACGCAAGGAAGTATCTTTAACATCCGATGCTTTCTCACCAAAAATAGCACGTAACAATTTTTCTTCCGGTGTCAGTTGAGTTTCACCTTTAGGTGTGACTTTTCCAACTAAGATGTCACCCGATTTAACCTCTGCACCGATATAGACAATACCGCATTCATCTAACTTGCTTAATGCGCTTTCACCTACATTAGGAATATCTGCAGTGACTTCTTCAACACCTAATTTGGTATCACGCGCAATACACGTTAATTCTTCAATATGAATACTGGTAAAACGATCTTCTTGCACTACACGTTCAGAAATAAGAATAGAATCTTCAAAGTTGTAGCCATTCCAAGGCATAAAAGCCACCAAGAGATTTTGCCCAAGCGCAAGTTCACCAAGATCTGTTGATTGACCATCCGCTAAAACGTCGCCACGCTCAATGGTATCGCCTTTTTCTACCAATGGATGTTGATTAATACATGTGTCCTGATTCGTGCGGGTATATTTTGTTAAGTTATAAATATCAACACCTGTTTTACCTGACTCTGCTTCTTTGTCATTCGCGCGCACGACAATACGAGCAGAATCAACATAATCAATGACGCCGCCGCGCTTTGAGACCACTGTCACCCCTGAATCCTTGGCAACGATACGCTCCATTCCTGTCCCAACCAACGGTTTTTCAGTTTTTAACGTGGGCACAGCTTGGCGTTGCATGTTTGATCCCATCAATGCACGATTTGCGTCATCATGTTCTAAGAATGGAATTAACGCAGCAGCCACTGATACAATTTGTTTGGGAGAAACATCCATATATTGCACGCGATCTGGTGTAGTCAGCGTAGATTCATTTTTGTGTCTCACAGGGACTAATGCATCTATCAACTTTCCTTTGCTATCTTGCGTTGCATTAGCTTGCGCAATCACATAATCGCCTTCCTCAATTGCTGAAAGATAAACAACATCATCTGTTACTTTGCTATTTACCACTTTGCGATAAGGAGTTTCCAAAAAGCCATATTCATTGGTGCGCGCGTAAACTGCAAGTGAGTTAATTAAACCGATGTTCGGGCCTTCTGGCGTTTCAATCGGACAAACACGTCCATAATGCGTTGGATGTACGTCACGCACTTCAAAACTAGCGCGCTCTCTTGTTAAACCACCCGGCCCTAATGCAGACACACGTCGTTTGTGAGTAATTTCAGAGAGTGGATTATTTTGATCCATAAATTGCGATAATTGACTTGAACCAAAAAATTCCTTAATGGCAGCTGATACAGGTTTTGCATTAATTAAATCTTGCGGCATTAAATTTTCGGATTCTGACAAACTTAAGCGCTCTTTCACTGCGCGTTCAACCCGCACTAAACCAACACGAAATTGGTTTTCAGTCATTTCACCCACACTGCGCACACGTCGATTACCTAGATGATCAATATCATCTATTGTACCTTCGCCGTTACGAATACTAATGAGTGTTTTCATCACATCAATAATATCTTCTTTAGCCAATACACCAGGGCCCACTATTTCTTGACGACCGACTCTGCGATTAAATTTCATTCGGCCAACATCAGACAAGTCATAACGCTCTGGAGTAAAAAATAAATTCTTAAATAATGCTTCAGCGGCATCCTTAGTAGGCGGTTCGCCCGGACGCATCATGCGATAAATTTCAACTAATGCTTCGAGCACATTCGTTGTAGGATCAACTCGCAATGTATCAGAGATATAAGCACCATGATCAATATCGTTAATGTAGAGTGTTTCAAATCGCTTTATCTTAGCAGCAATAAATCCTTTCAAAATATCTGCCGTAATCACATCGTTAGCATTTGCTAAAATTTCGCCTGTTTCATCGTTTACCACTGTTTTAGCTAACACTTTGCCAAGCAAGTAATCTGCTGGCACTTCTAATTTTTTAATATTGGCCTTTTCTAATTGCGCAATATGCCGCACCGTAATACGACGATCCTGCTCAACGATGACTTTGCCTCCCTTCTTAATTTCAAAAGGAGCAATTTCACCGCGTAAACGTTCAGGAATAAGATCTAAACTAAATTCGCCGCTATGCAGATGAAACACATTATTTTCGAAGAATAAACCTAAAATATCTTCAACAGAATAATCTAATGCGCGCAACAAAATAGTTGCGGGTAATTTACGACGACGATCAATGCGCACATAAATGCAATCTTTGGGATCGAATTCAAAATCCAACCACGAACCACGATAAGGAATCACACGCGCTGAAAATAATAATTTACCTGAGGAATGCGTTTTGCCGCGATCATGTTCGAAGAATACCCCAGGAGAACGATGCAACTGGGACACAATAACGCGCTCAGTTCCATTGATAACAAACGTACCATGCTCAGTCATCAAGGGAATTTCACCCATGTAAACTTCCTGTTCTTTTACATCTTTAACAGCTTTAGCATCTTCTGAGTCTCTATCATAATGCACCAAACGTACTTTCACGCGAAGAGAGGCGCCATAAGTTAAGCCGCGCATTCTACATTCTTTTACATCAAATACAGATTCGCCTAACCGATAACTCACATATTCCAACACAGAGCTTCCGGAAAAACTCGTGATCGGAAACACTGAAGCAAACGCAGCATGTAACCCAAAATTAGCGCGTTTATCAGGATCTACACCCGCTTGTAAAAACTTGTGGTACGATTCGAGTTGCAGTTCAAGTAATGGGGGAGTCCCTATTGTGCTGGGATGTTTACCAAAGTCTTTACGTATGCGCTTTTTCTCAGTGTATGAGTATACTGAACCCATATAAGATACCTCTGCAT
>CAZAEO010000114.1:0-6403 GCA_964484285.1 uncultured Coxiellaceae bacterium
AAAACGCAGGGTTCGCAATGACACTACTTAAGCTTATTCTGCGTAAGGTGAGTAACTAACTGATATTTTATCAAACTTTTTCTATCAACGTTGCTTTTAACTTTTGTAGAGCATTTTTTTCTAATTGGCGAATGCGTTCGGCGGATACGTGATATTTGTCCGCCAGATCTTGCAGCGTGACTTTTTCTTCAGCAAGCCAACGTGCCTGCAAAATTTCCTGACTACGTTTATCAAGTTGCGTTAACGCAGCTTGCAGCGTTGTATGGGACTGCAAAGACCATTCATTATTTTCTATTTGTTGTGCTGGACTGTATCGCTGATCTTCCAGATAACCAGCGGGGGAAAAGTGAGCATGATCTTCGTCATCATCACTATAGCTGTCAAAGGGCGTGTCACTCATACTCAAGCGCATTTCCATTTCGCGCACTGTTTCTGGTTTGACACGTAGATCTTTCGCGACTTCAGCGACTTCTTCTTGTGTGAGCCAGCCCAGATGTTTTTTCATGTTACGCAGATTAAAAAATAATTTGCGTTGGGCTTTGGTAGTGGCGACCTTAACAATGCGCCAGTTACGCAATACAAATTCATGAATTTCAGCTTTGATCCAATGTATAGCAAATGTGGCCAGGCGTGCGCCAACATTCGGATTGAAGCGTTTCACCGCTTTCATTAAGCCGATATTACCTTCCTGGATAAGATCATTTAAGGGTAACCCATAGCCTAAATATCCGCGTGCGACACGTGCGACATAGCGTAAGTGGGCTAAGACTAATTGCTTGGCGGCAGAGAGATCATTGTCTTTTTGCAAGCGCGTGGCAAGCTCATGCTCCTCTGCTTGGCTTAGCATCGGGATTTGGTTGACATGATTGAGATAAGCTTCCAGGCTGCTAATAGGCAGATGGATATTGAATGTTTGCAGGCTTGTACTCTTCATAAATTTAGCACTCAAACTAAGTGAGTGCTAATATACTCGATTTTTAATGGAATTTTCAACTGGGACACCCTAAAATAGCACAATTTTTGTACTTTTATATGCAATCATTCACACTATTTTCTTGGTTGAGGAGCGATGTTATTTTTTTGGGGCACAAGTTTTTTGACGATATTTACCCAAGCATTTTCTAAAATAACCTTACCTGTTTTTGCTCTTTGAATGATATCCAATATAAGTTTTGCTTCTGGTGTACCATCAATCGGTACTGAAAGAATTTTTTGATTTATTTCTATTTCCAATGGCTCAGGTTTTTTTGAAAATAAAGAAATTAACAGGGATGGCAGTTTATTTGCGTGAATCGCCTCTTCTAGTTTATCTAAGGCTTGTTCTGTTTCACTATAAATACGACAGCTCTGATATTCAGGATTATAGAATGCAATAGTAATATTATCATATTTACATTCTGTTTCCAGTTTTAGTTTAGCTTGTTGTGCTAACTGGCGTGCTTTTTTTGTATCTCTACCAATGGTAATAGTGGGTTTTGCTGCCGGTGGAATTTGCGCTAATATTTCATTGGTAACACCAGGCACCTTATTAATCCGGGCTTGAAATTCATTATAATCTTTAGAATAAAATTGTCGTACTATTCTTTGATAATTATAAACAGAATCTCTATCCTCCTGTATCCATTCTCGATGAAAAGTTCCCAGATCACGTATGAGGAGCGCTTTAAATTTTAGCCGTTCGCTATCAGGCAATGTTTGGTCTGCATTAAACATAACACAAACCATTTCACGATTGGGGTTTGTATATCCAAAAGGTAAGGTATATAATTCCTTAGAAATTAATGTACTGGCCAGTTTTTTAGTATGAGTTCTATGCTTATTTTTTTTATGAAGCAGGCTTTCTTCTTCTGTGCGTGTCTTAATAATTTCATCTTTCATTAACACTAGTTTAAAACCCGTTTTTTGTCCACTCGTCATTTTTTTATCTTTTAATTTACCGCGTATTACGGGTCGATAGCTTAAATCTTTTAATTGATGAACCAAGTCGTCTAGTGGATCCGGTAAATCACTTCTTTGTGTCCAGGAAGTATCAATCACCTTGATTAAAGCATTACCTGTTTCAAATGTTTTTAATATCTTTTCTTCTTGCAGAGATATTTTCTCTTCACTGCAGGGTATTGGTAAGGGATGTTGCATTCTATATTCTTGTTGAAGATCAAGTATATTGTTTATCCATGCATTTATTTTTGTATTAGGATGAAATGATTCTTCTTGCTTTTCATCTAAGTTATTAGCAAATCTTGGTAATTGAGATAACTTATAGCATAGAATAGATAAGATAATCCGTTCATGATCAGCGTGAATAGTTTTTTTAAAGTGTCTTAAAAGCCAATCTAAATGACTATCTTTATTAATAACTTCTAGAAATTTTATAATGTTTTCTGCAGGCTGAAAAAAAATAGCTCCTTTTAGCCAAAAATACCATAATTCATACCAGTATTCTGGATTAAAATAATCATAATCTGTTAACGGTTGATTGCTTTTCTTCATTGTGTCAAAAAGAATTGCCACATTTTCGGGTGAAGAGTAGTTAATGATATCAATAAAATTTTTATTGTGACCTTCCCTAAGTATGAATTTGCAAGTGTCGGCATCCAATTTATCAATAAATCGCATGAATGCTTCAGGTGATTGAAATCGTGTTATTGTTTGTAACGTACTCCAATTGTCATTATTTTTTAATAAAGCGGCTGTTTTGCAAGTGTCGGCATCCAATTTATCGATAAATCGCATGAATGCTTCAGGTGATTGATTTCGTGCTATTGTTTGTAACGTATTCCAACCGAGTTTATTTTTTAACAAAGCGGCGGTTCGGCAAGTGTCGGCATCCAATTTATCAATAAATCGCATGAATGCTTCAGGTGATTGAAATCGTGTTATTGTTTGTAACGTACTCCAATTGTCATTATTTTTTAATAAAGCGGCTGTTTTGCAAGTGTCGGCATCCAATTTATCGATAAATCGCATGAATGCTTCAGGTGATTGATATCGTGCTATTGTTTGTAACGTACCCCAATTGTCATTATCTTTTAATAAAGCGGCTGTTTTGCAAGTGTCGGCATCCAATTTATCGATAAATCGCATGAATGCTTCAGGTGATTGATCTCGTGCTATTGTTTGTAATACACACCAATTGTTATCTTCCAGCAAAACAGCAGAGACGTTCGTAAGTGTGTGATCAAAATCCTTGATTGCGTTTATCAAAGGTAAGCATGTTTCTTTATTTGTGACAGTATTATTAATATTTTTTATTTCTATTAATTTTAGATAACCACCTTGACCTAAACATGCATCTATTTGTTGCTCTGTTAAACGAAAAACAAAGCAGGTATTTTTGCAAGCATCACAATTTACTTGTTGAACATTTGCTTTTTCAATATTTAATTTTTTTAGTACGGGAACTAGTTTTAATTTTCCTAAAAAATTATCGGCTGATTTTTTATCAATAAAGTGATATTGCACCATTCCTTTTAGTCCAATACGGATATGATGGGGAGGAATTTTAAAAAATTCTTTTTCTTCTTTAATTTCTTTTTGTTCTTCTGCTTCACTCCATCCTAAGATATTTTTCAAATAGTCTTTTATTAATTTTTCAGTGATTTCTTTTTTTATATTATTATCTAAACACCGAACATAACCTTGTTCTTCACAAAAACGTGTAAAAAAAGTTAGCCGTGATTCACCAAAGCTTTTTTCTTCATAAGCTGCCTGGCATTCTGCCATGATATAATCTAGACTTGGACACCCTGATAAAACATTTTCTGCCCATTTTATTGCAAAAACCGTTCGTGCATCTAAACAACGCATCTCTGGATCAAATTGCAATTTAGTAGCAAAGTTCAATTGTTGTGAGGGCGTGAGTTTTTGTAAAATTTCTTCTATTTGCCTCACATAATAGTTCAATGTTTCGCTTGCTTCTTTCCCACTGTTATATCCATTAACGTGAATGCCTGGCCCATCTTCAGAATCTCTTATGATCCCATTTTTATAATCACGTTCATATTTAAAATATTTTTTTACTTTCGAGCTACTAAATGGGGCGTGTTTATTCCATTCATTCGCTGCTTCGCTAATAAAACCCGGATTATTTTTAATATAATTAAGCGTGCTAATAACGCTTGTAACATCTTCTTTTGTTTCCTTGGGCAATTTTGATTGAAACACGTGATTTAAAAATTCATCTAAAATTGAATGAATATTAGGCGTGTTGTTTTTCTCATCAAGGTGCGCAAAAGACATGACATCAACCTCGCTTCCCGTTTTGTGTTTGGATTCTTTAATTATAATTATAACCGATAAAACGCATGTTTTCTTAATGCTGGATGCTGGCTGGATGTAGTTTATTAATTATAACCTACTGAAATATTAAAGATTATTTTTTAAATTTCACTTTATTTAGCCATTAATACGGTATCCAAGAAACCGTGATCCCAGCCCGTCAGCTTTCTCATACGCTTTAAACTAACACGAGGTCGTTCTTTTTTAATAATTTGCAGCAAATTCAGAGCGGTTTTCTTAATGATAGCCATATTTCTTGGCGCATTACCTTTTCTAATTCGACTTTGATCATCTCCAAAGCAAACATCTAATACCTAGTGCAACTTATTTTCAACTGGGACACCCTAAAATAGAACAATTTTTGTACTTCTATATCAATATGTTATTATTTTTAATATCACCTTAATGTTAGATAGCTAGGATTAACTGTTTATTAATGAATGGGAGCGGCTAAAACTATGCAGCGTAACAATTTGGAAGTAGTAGAAGGCATATCCGATCACGTGATAGAAAAGCTTAATGGGCATATCGATAGATTGGTTGATAAATATAAGGCTAAAGAACCACGGGCGCAGGTCAGGTTTGCCACGGTGCTAAAACATTTAGCTAATCCGGATTTTTCTAAGGAAACTCAACTGAATGAGCAAGAGCGCGCTGATTTTATGGAGTTACTTCAAATCATTCATGACCCAAATAATTTAAAAGAAGAAGGTGAATCATCGAATTTTAATTCGGATGAAATACAGCAAATCAGACAGATTATTCTTTGTCAATTTAATCAGATTGCTAATCAAATCACTGAACAGCAGCAGCCAGAAAAAAAAGAAGAAATCGAAGGTTTGCAATCTTTGCGTGATCAAAAACAAGAAGAGGAGGCTGCTGCTAATAAATGGTGGAGTGCGTTGGATAAGGAAAAGCAAGAACAGTTTCAGCAAAAAGCTGCAAGATTAAATCGTAGAAAATCAGCTGAATTATCAGGCTCTAGTTTTAATTTAAATCCTCCGCTTATTACTTTTTATTATTATGATATGTTTCTTGTAAACGCTGCAGTACAAGGTATTGTGGACTTAACCAAAGTAGCTGCGCATGTGGTAGCTCATGTGGCTGCTTCGACTGCAAATGCGATAGGCCATGGTTTTCCCGGCGGCGGTGGATCCGGGTCTCATCATGGTGACAAAGACAAAGAAGCAATTGCGATTATAGTGGGTATTATTGCTGCTGTGGCTACCGCTATTTCTGCTACTGTTTCTGCAATGTATGCTCTAAAGAAGACGTTTAATTCGCTAAAAAATTTTTTTACTGGCAATAAAATGTTACGTAGTGCGTATCGACTTGCTGGGATTGGCAGTGCTGCTTATGGAGGATCGTATGCGGGTGCAATCATAGGTACTATGATTTTCCCGGGTGTTGGAACTGTGATCGGTGCCGTGGTGGGTGCGATGCTTGCTGTAGGAGTGGGTGCATTAGTGACCAAGTACACTGCTAAGGTAGTATCGTATGTTGTCCATGGTGATACCAATCCTGAAAAGTGGACTCTCACAGCGAAGCAAACGAAAAATTTAGAAGATAAAGGGTACGATATTGAGGTAGTGAACCAAGTAATGCAGAAAATTAGACAGGCTAAAAACGAAATAGGTATATGGGGGTCTTGGCCATGGAGTATAGAAAGAGAACATAAAGATAAGCTAAATGAATTGCTTAATAAACTTAAAAACGGTACCTACGATGCAATCTACTTTGGAAAACAAAAAATAGAGCTTAAACAACAGCAACAGCAGGATCAATCTTCTACAACCTTAATGTACTCAAGACTTGAAGCAGCGCCTTCAGCTAAGAATCATAGTAATCCTTCAGCGCCGCCAGCTGAGGAGGAGAATGCTTTTCAGCAGGATAATACGGAAGGGCATAATAATAGCGATTGGTGTCAACCTTTATTGACACCAGGCGGCGCTTATGATGACTCTACTGCTCCTTCTGCGCCATCACTTTAAATTTGCAGGAGATCCGTCGTCGATTTACTCTAAAGCGACGGATTTGCTTGCGTAGCGTTTACTGATCTGTTGTAACTGAATCATCCTAAATTCGGCAGTTGTAACCTGCTGCGAAGGTCTACTGCACTGAATCT
>CAZAEO010000115.1:0-6111 GCA_964484285.1 uncultured Coxiellaceae bacterium
TCATTGGGTCACTGGTTCGAGTCCAGTTCGGGGAGCCAATAAAATCTGATCTCGCCCCTATAAAACGGACACCTACCTAAGCGACCCATTGTTTTTCAAAGTAAACAGGGCTTAAAAAGCCAAGTTTAGAATGAAGGCGCTTTCGATTGTAGTACACATCAATCATTGCAAGCGCATACTAAGATTTAAATGCCACCTTCTAAATTCCAATGAATTAGACTATATATTGGAATAACGGCATGCACCTCGAATAAGAAGGAAACATTCGGTATAAGAAGAGAGAATACCGCGCTAGCAAAAGTAATCCCCCTGAGAACAGACTGCGGTAGACTTTCACCGATCAATTTATAGGAAAAAAATATCAACGGAAAAACATAGCCAAAACTTCTTTCAAAATCAGCTACCATACACACCCCTGCAATGAGAGGGATCATGGATATCAATAAAGTAAAAATCAGCAACAATCCTGATCTAATGTATAAAAGGGCAAAACCTACTAGAATTGCTATGCAAGAGCCTTTTAGAAAAAACAGGGAAGCAAATGGAAGCATTTTAAAATGCTCTAGAGCCTTAGAGGCATCAACAAATAACCCTGCTCTTAACACAAGTGGGCAACCCATCCATAAACTTAAACAATATCTCGCAACAATAAATAGTAAGATACCTGCAAGAATTCCAATTCTTTGTGGGTTCAAGGATAAAAAATCATGTAATGTAATTGTGTAATAATTTTTTTTCATCCAGCAAAAGTAAATCAATGGGGACGCTGCAATTGCGCGCTCATCTACAAAGCCAGCGAGCATGAGTATAAAAGTAATTAAAAATGGATTTTTAGTGAAAACACATGAAAGCAGCAGAAAATAAGCTACCCCATCAAAAAATTCAACGCTCTGAAACCCCCAACCTCCAACAGAAGAACAAGCAATTGCTAAAGCACCGAACAATGCAGCCGGCACATCACGAAAAAACCGTTTAAGCAACATAAACGTCATCATTAAAAATAAAAAAGACGTAACCCGCTGAATAATAACAAGCCCACCAAAACTTGAAACTCCAATAAGTTTTGCAAAAAGCGGTAAAGCTATTCGATATGTTTGCTTCTCCAGATGCTCAGCACGACCGTCAAAATCAGAAATAGAAATAAAGGAAGAAATCGGGATAGCCTGAAGAGGATGCGCAACTTGCCATTCAAATGCTTTGATGTACCATGAAGGAAGTGTTTGATCAAAATTTTTATAGAGAGCTGACATATAAGAGATCGCTAAGACACTTAGAAAAAAGCCGATGATCCACGGGCGTAAAAGAAATCCCGGGATCTTTTCTATAAGGTTACTTGCTAGCTCTACTAGTTTGTTGAATTGACCACTCAATTGAACAAGATGATTGCATTCCGCCTCTCCACTTCTAATATCATTTGTCATGTTGTCCTCCACACTTGGGTACTAATCCTATTAATTAAAAACATTATTAATTTCTAATAACATCCTTCGCCATCCTCCTACCAAAACTAATACTTTCAGATATCCCCCTATCTTTCGGGATAATAATACGAGGTATCTGCTACCCATAAACCCTTAATTGGGAGCGCCGCTGGAGGAAATCCATTTAAAAATCTATATCTCCATGCGATTAAATATAAATCGCGGCAAATACTTAATAATTCCCATAATTAAAGACCATTTGAAAGGCGCATATATAATTGTTTTGCCCTGCTCAATACCTTTAACAATTATTTTTGCAACACCTTCAACACTAGCAAGGCGCTTACTCTGCAGCTTTAAGTGAGAAGTCATCGGAGTATCCGTAGGGCCTGGCTTTATCAAGATAACCTTCACATTATCACGTGCTAACCGATGCTGAAGGCCTTGTACATAGCGCTCGATCATCCCTTTAGCTGCCCCATAAACATAATTAGACTTACGCCCTCTATCACCTGCCACAGATCCAATAATTGCCAACGTACCCATATTTACTTTTTGCATATGCCCTGCGAAAGCTTCTAAAAATAATAATGGAGAAATACCATTAACAACTAAAGATTCATGACATGCAGCTAAGTTTTCTTGACAAACCGCCTGATCTGACAAAAATCCATGTGCAATCAATACAGTGTGAACTGCACCTTCAGAAACTATTTTATTAACTAGTTCCTGAATACGTATTGGGTTAGTAAAATCTGCTTCGCATACACGCACCACAGACTCTGAGTTACGTACAGCAAGATCTCTTGCTACCTTTTCTAGTCTTTCTCTATTTCGACCAATCAAGGTTAGATCGATTTTTTTATTTTTAATCCACAATCGAGCACAATGCTCTGCAATAGCTGAGGTTGCTCCTACGAGAACAATTTTTTTTATCAAATTTGACATATTTAACTTCCCATCAGTCGTCTTGAAAGCGCAGAACTCATCCCTGGATCTCGATATTTTAGAAATTCCTGAAATCGAGGATAACCTTTCTCAAATAAATCTTGTGGCATACGGGCATCTTTGGCAAGGTAAATCCGGCCCTTCGCCTCACGTACAATCGCATCCAATTTCTCAAAAAGCTTCAAAGTACTTTTTCCTTTATTGGGAAAATCCAAAGCTAAAGTTACGCCTGACATAGGGAAACTCAACATACCCATTGAAGGTCGACTTCCAAATGTTTTAAGCACTGACAAAAAAGATCCTTCCCCAGAACAAGTGATTTCACTCAACATTGCTTTTATTGCATCATAACCAACTTCTCTTGGGACCACACTTTGATATTGAAAGAATCCTCTCGGACCATACATTCTATTCCATTGATTTAAGCCATCTAATGGATAAAAGCACGATTCATAATGTGTAATGTTTTGATTTGATTGCTTTTTTTTAATATGAAAATACGCTGCGTTAAATAACCTTAGTGTTAACTTATTAACGATAGGGATTGATGGCATCGCGAATGTAATCAACTTTTTATGATGTATTGCTGCCAGGGCTTGTTCTAATTCTATAGGATTGCTACGCATGAAAAGCCCGCGCTCCGCTTTCCCTTTAAACACGCAATCAATCCAAGAAACGGTATATTGCCACTCTGTTTCTGAAGCATCCGCTAAATCAAAAAACTCTTCCAGACTTGTGTAAGGGATCGTTTCGGTAATAACAAACTGCGTGGTTATTCGCTGTAATTGTATTTCGACTTCTGTAATTACACCTGTTAATCCAATACCGCCTACCACAGCAGAGAACCATCCAGATAGAGAATGGGGTCCACACTCTATTATCGATCCATCGGTACGAACCAATTTGAGCCATCGAATATGGTGACCAAATGAACCTAAGACATGATGATTCTTACCATGTACATCATTAGCGATAGCCCCACCGATAGTTATAAACTGTGTTCCTGGGGTCACGGGAAGAATCCAACCTCTTGGGACAATTAATTTTTGGATATCACGCAACAAGATACCCGATTGACATCTGAGAACACCTGTTTTTTCATTAAAACTAATAAAACGATCCAGTTTTTCTGTACACCACAACACACCCGATGGATTTAAACAAACATCTCCATAACTTCGCCCCTTCCCAAAAGGAAGACCCGGAGTATGACTTTTTAATTGTTGGAATAAATGCGAATCAGATAATGTAATGATTTTATGATCATGTTTTTCTAGTCTTCCCCAAGAGACAACCTTTACCATAACCAACCTACAGTACCTATTATTAAAATAATGGAAAATACTAAACCCGCAAAAATACTCGCCTTGTCCTTTAAGGCAAAAATAAGCGGATCATCATGCATCTTGCCTCTATGTGCTTGTAGCCAGATCCAATTTACCCAAAATAAAACAACAGGTATTGAGCCCCATATCACTTCTGGCATCCGGTATAATCGAACTACAGCTTCACTATTTATATATAGCGCCAACACCAACACAGCAGTATAGCCAGAGGTCGTACCTAACATTTGTATCAAAGGTGCATCAGCAGTCAGATAGCCACGTCCGTTTATTTTTAACTTTTTATCCATTGAATGTGCTTGTAATTCAACATAGCGTTTTACAAACGCAAGCGACAGGAACAAAAAAATAGAAAATGTAATTAACCAAAAGGATAACGCTATATTTGCAGCAACGCTACCAGCAATAATTCGTAACGTATACAACAAAGCCAAAATCAAACTGTCTATTAAAATTATTCTTTTAAGTTTCCAAGAATAAGCAGATGCTACACTAAAATAAATTAATATGCAGAGCATAAAATGGCCGCCAACATATCCTGCTAATAGGAAACTAGAGAAAAGTAATAGTGGTAATAAACATATTCCTAACCAGATTGGAGCACTGCCGGAAGCAAAAGGCCTTTGATGCTTACGTGGATGGGAGCGATCACTTTCAAGATCCATCAAATCATTAATAACATAGACTGAAGAGGCACACAGATTAAATGAAACAAAGGCAATGATTAAGTGCGACCAAACAATTAAATTTGTTAACTGATGCGCTGCCAAGAGGGGAACAAATATTAAAAGATTTTTTAACCATTGGTGCACTCGGAGTATCTGACACACAACTAAAGAATTTAGCGCACAAAAAGAGAATATTTGCTCTACCCTGCAATTCGTTTCTATTTCCTCCCTAAGCTTAGAAGGAGTATTAACTACCACCGCTTTTCGAGCATATTGCCAGACCATAAGATCTGCTTGCGAATTTCCCGCATAATCAAAACCATCCTGACCAAAACGCCGCGCAAGTATTTTAGCTTTTTGCTCCCCTGTAAGATTAGTGATGCCATCGCTTGCTATTATTTCATCAAATATAGAAAGATAATCTGCTATTTTAATAGCAATTAAATGATCAGTGCCGGTACACAATATCAGCTTCCTACCTTCATCCCGCTGTCGCTTTAACCATGTTAAAAAAACCTTATTGTAAGGCAGAATACTTGGATCGAAATTTATCCTATTTGCCAGCTTCCGCTTAAGATGAGCTTTGCCTTTCATCAACCAATAAACGACAAGTAATATCTTAAATGGGTTATTAGCCAAAATTTTTAATAAAGACTCATGAAGCATATCCGTATGAATCAATGTTCCATCTAAATCAACAACGAGGGGATAAAGACTCATGAAAAATTGTCCCTAATTTAACTTCAAGTAAATTAATTAAATACTCTTATCGCTTGAGACTCAACTCGATTATGATGCAAGTGAAAAATGAGTATTACAATTTAATTCCTTCTCGATGAAATTCGCAAGAAAAAAAGAGTTAGAGCAAGTTTTTTGTTATAATCCCCCGCTTCAAATTTTCGTGTAGTAACACAAGCTTAGACATTTATATGGAATTAAATAGAAACTATAGTGAATTATCAAAAATAAATTAACATATGAAAATGCCTGCAATAAAAAGATTAAACATTCCCAACCTTATAAGCGCTGCATCACATCTACCATCCGAAGGTAAGCTAGCTATATCCGACACCAACTTAGTCTACCTTGACATCGATGATGCCTATATCCTGATCTGACCCTCATTTTACGGACACTTCGCTAAGAGAGTAAAATGAGGGTCAGATCACAAAGCGGATGTTATTTCATAACCATCTACGTTCAACATAAAAAATATTTATTTGGCAATGTCTCCAATGATGAAATGAAATTAAATGCCGCCGGGACAATGGTGCAGCATGCGTGGGTAGACTTGAAAAATAAATTTAATAATATTGAAATTGACGCATACATCGTCATGCCAAATCATTTACATGGCATTATTATAATTCCAAACAACGATCCCGTAGGGGCGACCCTTGTGGTCGCCCATATTGATGACACGCATAAGCCATCGCAGACGATTGGAAATATCATCGGGGCATTTAAATCCATCACAACAAA
Organism: uncultured Coxiellaceae bacterium; assembly: GCA_964484285.1. Taxonomy (GTDB): domain Bacteria; phylum Pseudomonadota; class Gammaproteobacteria; order DSM-16500; family DSM-16500; genus CAZUQP01. The sequence continues at coordinate 5,863 of CAZAEO010000115.1, forward strand.
TAAATATATCCGTGAAGTAAGAAACAATAATTTTGCACCATTCGATAAAATCCTATGGCAGCGTAATTACTATGAGCATATCATTCGAAACGACGAAGCTTTTTATAAAATAAGAGAATATATTTTCAATAATCCTTCAAATTGGGGCAAAGATGTAATGAGTCAAGAAAAAATATTGAAAATTAATAAACATAGGGAAAAAATGGAATGAGGTTCAATTATAAATATAAAAAAATATTTTTATTATTA
>CAZAEO010000116.1:0-5964 GCA_964484285.1 uncultured Coxiellaceae bacterium
GCTTAGTTAGATTTGGCTTTACAAGAATAATTGCAACAAGCGCCAGTACTGCTACGAATATAAAATAATAAACTGGGGCGTGTGCATTATTTGATATTTTTGTTAACCATGCACAAATTAACGGTGTTGTTCCACCAAATATCGCAGCAGAAATATTTAAAGACAGACTAACTCCCGTATATCGTACTTTAGCAGGGAAAAAATCCGCTGACAAAATTGCACGTGGAACAAATTACTACAATAAACAACAATCAACCGCAAGAAATACCCGTGTTTATGCGGAAAAAACGAATTGTGTTGTGTTGTGAAATTTGGCGGTGTGTTATCTGCGTGTGTCCCAAAATTGGCTATGGGCTTTACACTGGGAACCTTGAAGCCCCACAATTCCTTAGCGATGAAATGGGGCTTGCAAATCTCTATGATCTTAAATTAAGCAGCAATCGATAGCTCTTGCTTAATTTTATTTACGATTTCTCGATAAAGATTAGGTCTAACGGTACGGTGTAATTCAATAATCTTTCTTGATAATAAAAAAGTCGGGTTAGTATTACATCCACTGGCCAGTTCATAAATGACATCTTCTGGCACATCAGTATAAAGCGCAACCCCTGGGAGGTTATATTCTTCTGTTGATAGAATATCATTGATTATGCAACGTATAAATTTAATTTCTAACATGGTGTTTTCCTTTTCAACATTAAATTTCATTATTCGGAAATAGTTCTTATTTTGTTCTCTTATTATTTCCTTTAACTCCCCGCATATGCGCATAAATAACTCTGCCTCTAAAAATAGAAGCTCCTCTTTTGAAAATTGACGAAGATCAATGCCTAACAATAGGCATAATGGTTGCACAGTAGACATAATCCTTTCTCGCATTTGTTAGTTTAAATAACGAATAACGATGCGATTATAGGACGATGTACGTAGAGAGATACCCGTAATAGCTACGGGTAAAACTTGTCCCGAAAACGTGTAACGTTTATTCGGGATCTATTCATTGATTGTGGTAAATTGACCAGCCTCAGCAGACTGATTCATTGCGAGGGCTACCATAAGTGACTTAACAGCATCAGGATAAGTGCTTTTAATTAACGACTGATTATTTTGTTGAATTGCATTTATAAAAGCAGTTGATTGGCGTGTAAGTAATTCTTTTTTGGACGTGTGGGTTGAGATATTATTCCAATCAACATCGTTGAGCTCTTTATATAAAACAGTAGCTTCATTTTTATAACGCAATTTATACAGGTCAACTTTTAATGCAAAATCTTGCCCGTAGACCAGAAGCTCGTCATTTCTTGCATAAATTTTATTAAGTAAATGAGTGACACCGATGCTAGCAATGTTGCCAGATTGAAATTTTAAAATTGCCTCCATTGAATCATAGATATCACAATCAGAAATATTATGTTTTGAAAGACCATTTGAAGTCACTGAAGCTACTGAATCAATTTCGCCGAATAAATAACGGAGTAGATCAATATAATGACTGCCCGATTCAACCATCATACCTCCAGATAGTTTTTCTTTATGCCACCAATGAACTTCCGGCATATAAGCGTAGCTGCAAATTCTAGTAGTGGACATCCTGTTTCGATTAATGATTTCTTTTATTTTTAAAAATAGTGGATCATATCGCAATAGATAGCCGCTGCTTGTTATTAAATTGCTTTGATCAATTTTTTGAGAAACTTGTTTGCAAACTGATAAATCTAATCCGACAGGCTTCTCACAAAGAAAAGGGATTTTTTTCTCAATAGCTTTTGATTCAAAACTTCCGTCATGCGCAAATGGAGGAACAACAATATATAACGCATCGATGACATCTGGGGATATTAATTTAAAAGGGTCATTATATGTTTTACATTGGAAATCCCTAGAAAATGCAGCCGTTTTTTCTGCATTGCTTCCATAACATGCAACAACTTTGGCGCCAAGCTCACTCAATACTTCAGCATGTTGTTTTGCAAAATTGCCTGTTCCAATAAACCCGATTCTTATCATAAGATGTGTGTTATCCCATACTCAACTGCCATTGATTGAATTTCATATTTATACGAACACTGTAACTTTCTTTTTATTTTTTCAGTATGTTCTTCGATGGTTCTATACGATAAACCAAGAATTTTGGCAATTTGCTTTGATGTTTTTCCAAGAAGAATAAACCTTAAAACACTGACTTCTTTTTTAGTGAGATATTCATTGCCTAAATTACTAGGTAGCCATAATCTACCTTTTTCATCAAATCCATTATCAGCCTCAGGTGGGTTATCATAAAACGGTAGATTAAGATGCGATCCTGCAATCCCAATGCACTTTCCTTTTTTATTGAAAAGTGGCGCTTTGGTAATCAAGATATGTTGCTTATCAAGGCCGCCATTCTCTGTAACAACGTCAATTGTTTCAACTACATTGATATATTTAAGTTCATTTTTGATGATTCGACCGTCTTTTTCCCTAAAAAACACAGCATCTTTCTGCCATATTAGCGAAAAATCATCTTTACCTATCATACCGCCAGGGGAGTCTTCGCCAGCCAGTTCTGATAAATTTTCAGAGCAGCTCATGAAACGGAATTTTGTATCTTTAACCCAGGTGTAAATACTTAGTTTATCGATATCACTTTTTGTAAGAGGAGGTCTTTTCCTTTTTTGTTTACTTTTATCCATATTATGATTGCTTGCGAGAGTGACCCAAATTGGCTAAGTACGAAATCCAAAATAGCTGAAACGGCTCTTCTTAGCATTTTTATCTGTTATCAATTTTTAATCCCGTCTGACTAAATCATCTAAATGCTTCACTAAATCATATTACTAAATGTTTTGTCATTAACAGCTTTTATCGCGTAATTTTTAATGTAATTTGCGATTAGCATGTTGCCTGACGCCTTTGCAAACGATTCCACTGTTGCGCCATTATTAGCTTTTAAAGCTATATTTGCTCCGTGTATAAGTAAAGTTTTCACAATTTCTAAATTACCTTTATATGCCGCGACCATTAGTGGAGTCATTCCAGAATTATTTTGTTTATCAATTGGTGCGCCATGCTCGACTAACCAACTAACAATGTAACTACTACCTCTTTCTTTGATCGAATTTATAATAATGCTATTCTTTTTTTTGTCTGTAACGGTTAATGAAGCACCATGTTTATACAACTCTTCCACAAGACTTGATTTGTCATTTTGAGCAGCTATAACAACAGCGGTTTTTCCCTCTTTGTCTTTGATATTTATCTGAGCGCCTCTAGAGATAAGTAAATTGATAATTGATGTATCAGATGCTTGCATTAACGCAGTTCTGCCACGTTTATCTTGCGCATTAATATCTGCCTTTTTATCAAGAAGCAGATTAACTAAAGTGATGGCATTTTTTTTCTCTAATGACCACATCAATGGCGTATAACCTTTATTATCTGCTTTGTTCGGGTCTGTTCCGGCCTCTATAAGAATTTCTTCTGTGCCTAGATTACTACATCCCGCAAATAAAACCGTAACTAAAGGTGTTTCTCCAAGATTATTAACTTTATTGGGATTTGCTCCCATCTTTAATAGTTCCTGTACCACCTCTGGCGTAACGCATTTCCCACTTTGTAAATATGTACACCCCATAACATTGTAATTTAGAACAGTATCCCCAGCATCATTACATACTGTATTAATATCATGGGTTTTAACGTAAGCATCTACATCAGAGGCACTGCTAAAGCTCTCACAATTTTTTGCAAAACTATCCGCATTGAAAATACAAAATAAAATTAAAATAATATACCAGTTTTTCATGACCATGATTTCCTTATGTCAAATTGCTACTGTTTAATCTATTAAGATTTCTCTTAACCTTGGTGCTTAAGCAACCTGAGCTCCCGCTTAAGTTCAGCCTCTAACTCTTTCTCACTTGGCAAGTGAAATTGATATTTGCTCGCAAAAATTTGTTTAGCCTTGTCGCCCAAAAGGTAGCTAGCCATACTATCGCTTTTCTCGGTACAAAGTACCAACCCCAGCGTGGGATTGTCACCCTCGGTCAAACATTCCTTGTCATAGTAATTAACATAAAGTAGCATTTGTCCCAAATCAGCATGAGTAAGCTCGCGGGTCTTGAGGTCAATAATGATATTACATTTAAGAACCGTATGATAAAAAACGAGATCAGCATAATAATGCTTACCATCTAGTGTTAGGCGTTTTTGCCTAGCTACAAAAGCAAATCCTCTGCCTAATTCCAACAAAAAATGCTGCAATTTACTGATTAGCGCTTCTTCCAGTTTTGTCTCAACTAGTTGGTGCACCTCGGGGATATCCAAAAACTCCAATACAAATGGGTCTTTTATAGCATCTTCGGGCTTAGATATTTCCTGGCCTTGATGAACAAGCTTCATTAATCCGGCCTTATCCTTACTCTTAGCTAGTCGATCAAAAAGCAAGCTGTTTATTTGGCGCTCTAGCTCGCGGGATGACCACCGATTTTTAATAGCTTCTATCTCATAAAACTTTCTAGCCTCAATCCTGGTAACACGCATTAATGCCCTATAATGAGTCCACGACAAATTAGGGTGAAATTTAGGGGTTTCCAATTCCCCACGCAGTGCGTGGGATTTCTCATTACCCTCAATAGCGTAAGCCAGATAGAATTTCCGTATGTCCTCAAGGGTCGTAACTCCAAAACCACGACCAAATTCCTTGCTTAATTTAGAAGAGACATCTCTAAGTAATTCCTTGCCATATGCAGCCCTTTTAGCGCCACCTTGTTCTTCTTCAACGATATTTTTGCCTATATGCCAATAAGCCTTTACCATAGTGGTGTCAACCGACTGCACAATACTGGCTCTAGCTCCGCGAATAACCGAGGCTATACGCTCATATAGCGCGTTAGCTACATCGCTTGATTGCTTAGTTTTAACCAGCAGATTTTTGGGCTGCTTTTTTTTCATCTGGCACCTTTAGTATTTAGCGCGGGACTTTATTCGAGGTGATAAATTACAACAGATAAAAAGAAGGCACAATCATTATTGAGATTCAGTGAAATTTAGTTTTATTAAATGGCTTTATCAAATTCGTAGTGTCATTGGGGGTGATTTTATATCAACGAATAGCTTTGCTATGATGATAATACAAATAGAGAAGGCCAGCAGGTGCTATGAATATTGCAAGTGACCAGCACATAGTCATGGAAATGCATTTAATAAGAAGGGCCGAGAAAACGTTTGCAAAAATTGTGTTGTCTCCCATTATGAAACCAATTGCTCCTTCATAGGTAAATCGTGAATAAGGGTAAAGAAATGTATTTAATATAGAGAGAAGTAAAGCACTTATATTTAATCCCATGCCATGCGGATCATGCAAAAAAATAAAAACAATAATTAATGGAAAAATTAGACCAAATATAAATTGACGAAAATAATATTGGAGCGATAGACCGCCAAATGTTTTTAATATGATAGGGTGCATAAAATTTCCTGTAATTTACTTAGAATAAATCATAATATATTTTTTATCTTAATCAATCTAAAATGAATCATTAGGGCCGTTCAAATATCTTTTAGCTTAACGGTATGCTAGTAAAAAATTTACTGAAAAACTACTACAATTTAATACCAAAACTCACAGACAATAGAAAACCCATGGTGCGCATTATTGGAACGCGAAATTGAACACGCATCTATTGAACACATATCAAAAGTGTTACGTGAACTAGGAAAAGGTTTTGCATTTGTAGGAAGCTGAATTGAATGCATTGGAAAATTTTTAAAACTACTACTGAAATAAAAATAATATAAAAATGATTCCGCATCGCTCATTGAACTGCTTGCCAACATTTAGTGTATCTACATCTTGATTCGCATTAATCCATGCCTCATGTAGATAACCATTTTTATATGCTGACATTCCGTGAGAGAATCTTTGATTGTTCGAGGCGATAGTTTGTTTATTAATTAATCAACAATGAGGTTTTTTGACTCAAT
>CAZAEO010000117.1:0-5947 GCA_964484285.1 uncultured Coxiellaceae bacterium
ACCAACGACCTTCGGGTTATGAGCCCGACGAGCTACCAGGCTGCTCCACCCCGCAGTAAAGGCTGCTATTCTATTAAAAAGAATCAGCATATTCAAGCAATATGTCATTTTATGTCACACCAAAATAGAAATGTCCGCCCCTTCTCCAAAATAGAAATATATGCGGGTCAAACCATCCAGAAATCAATTTATGTCAACTTGACATAAATGTCAAGCTGACATATACTGTTACGTAAAGACAAATATTTTTATAAGTGAGCGGACATTGCGCATTATTTCAAAAAAGAAAATTCGCCATTACAGTCAAAATAATGCTCAGGCTGAATTGCCGCTGGTAGAATGGTATATCAAAATGCGAAGCGTTACGGCAGTTAATGTAAATGAATTAAAAGCAATGTTTAACAGCGTTGATTATGTCAACGGTTATACAATTTTTAATATTGGGGGTAACAACTACCGTTTAATTACAGCAATCCATTATAACTCACAGCTTTGCTACATTAGAGAGATATGGACTCACTCTGAATACAGCAAACCCTATAATCAGTCTAAGTTACAAAGAGGTAAAGTATGAGTACCGCAGCCTTAAAAATTAATTATGTCGATCAAAAAACGAAACATGAATTTCATTTGCCTATTTCTGTGTTTAAAAAACCATCCAATGTTAAAGAATACTCTAAACTTGAAAAAATTCTTGATGAGTTAATTGATGAGGTTCGAGGAAATGAAAAACACCCATTAACAATTGCAATGCAAATTATTGGTGAAAATCTAGAACAATATGATAATGAACATTTCCCTGACATTGGTGACAATATTAGCGATGTTGAAATGGTTAAATTTTTAATTGAATCTTATCATCTACGTCAAGCTGATTTAGCTGACATTTTCGGCGGACAAGCCAATGTTTCCAAGTTTCTTAACGGCGAACGTTCTTTATCTAAAAATCAAATTGCTAGATTAAAAAAGCGGTTCGGTATCAGTGCAGATTTTTTTGTAAAATAATACGGATCTTGCCCATCCTGACCGATTTTGTAATAGTAACTATTCACGGCTAAATCCTTCGGCATGTTTTTTATGTCAAAGCAGCATAGAGAACAAAAAATCAAAATCTGATCCGTCATTAACTCACTTGCACAATGTCTTTGCAGAAAATATGATGGGTCACTCTAGGACAGGAGACGCTCACGTGAAGTTAATTAAAAAATGGCTGCGATGGATAAGCGGACGAAATACGCCTCACGATATTATTGATGAAACATCGGAAGAATCCTTTCCCGCAAGTGATCCTCCTGGGTGGGCATCGCATGAGCATAGAGAAAATGGTGCGCATACTAAAATAGAACATCCTCCTTCACCTATCGTTTTTAACACTAAGACAAAGCGAACTCTCACCGTTAACGGAATTGCATACCATTATTTTAGTTTAGCTGCAGCAGAAGAAGCAGGGCTTGCTGGATTATCGACTTTACCTTTTACTTTAAAAATTCTGCTAGAGAATTTGCTTCGTTACGAAGATGGACAAACTGTTACTGCAAATGACATTAAAGCGATCATTGCTTGGTTAAAAGATAAAAAATCTGATCAGGAAATTGCGTATCGTCCCGCGCGTGTTTTAATGCAGGATTTTACGGGTGTTCCAGCCGTTGTTGATCTCGCTGCCATGCGTGCAGCACTGAAAAAATTAGGCGGTAATCCTGAAAAAATTAATCCGCTCTCACCCGTTGATCTCATCATTGATCATTCTATACAAGTCGATCAATTTATTGCGCCGGATTCATTTGAAATTAATGCAAAAATGGAAATGACCCGAAATTACGAACGTTATGAATTTTTACGGTGGGGACAACAAGCATTTCAAAATTTTCGTGTTGTTCCACCTGATACTGGAATTTGTCACCAAGTTAATCTTGAGTACTTAGCAAAAACCATTTGGACACACGAAATCAACGGAAAAAAATATGCGTATCCCGATACATTAGTTGGCACTGACAGTCATACAACGATGATCAATGGCCTTGGTGTATTAGGTTGGGGAGTAGGGGGGATTGAAGCAGAAGCCGCTATGTTAGGTCAACCTATTTCGATGCTCATTCCTGAAGTGATCGGTGTTAAATTAACTGGAAAACTTGCTGAAGGAGTTACTGCAACCGATTTAGTGTTGATAGTTACACATCTTTTACGTAAAAAAGGAGTCGTAGGCAAATTTGTTGAATTTTTTGGTACGGGTTTACGTAACTTGTCCATTGCAGATCGCGCAACGATTGGTAACATGGCTCCCGAATACGGCGCTACGTGCGGCTTTTTCCCCATTGATGAAATGACGCTAGACTATTTACGTTTAAGCGGTCGCGAGGCACAAACCATTGCACTTGTTGAAGCCTATGCAAAAGTGCAAGGATTATGGCACGATCCTTGCAAACCTGATCCCCTATTCACAGATATTGTTGAATTGGATTTATCAACCATTCGTCCTTGTTTAGCAGGACCGAAACGCCCGCAAGATCACGTAGAATTACCTTATTTAATCAGTTCGTTTGATAAACTCCTGGCTGACAGCAACCGTGCACAAGAAAAAAAGGCTTCTTTTACTAGCACGGAAAATTTTTCTTTGCATCACGGCGACGTTGTCATTGCCGCCATCACCAGCTGCACGAATACGTCTAATCCGAGTGTCTTGATTGGCGCCGGTTTGCTTGCAAAACACGCCGTTGAAAAAGGATTAACACGTAAACCCTGGGTCAAAACGTCATTTGCACCCGGCTCACAGGTTGTCACGCGTTATTTAGAAAAAACAGGCCTGCAAACTTATCTTGATCAATTAGGATTTACTCTCGTAGGCTACGGATGCACGACTTGCATTGGTAATTCAGGCCCGCTGCCAGATGCTGTTGCAAAAACGGTTGCGCAACATGACTTGATCGTTTCTGCTGTTTTATCCGGCAATAGAAATTTTGAAGGACGCATTCATCCACAAGTGAAAGCAAACTGGTTAGCATCACCACCACTTGTAGTTGCCTTTGCTTTAGCTGGCACCACTTCAATTGATTTAACCAAAGATCCTATCGGCGAAGATAAATCAGGCGCACCTGTTTATCTCAAAGATCTCTGGCCAAGTAACGCAGAAATAGCGCGCGTCATGATAAGCATCTCTAGCAAAATGTTTCAAGATACCTATGCTAATATTTTTGTTGGCACCGATGAATGGCAAGCAATGAAAATAACGACAGCAAAAACCTATGCATGGCAAAATGATTCCACTTACATTCAACATCCACCTTTTTTTGATGGAATGAAAATAACGCCCGAAAAAATCTATGATATTAAAGAAGCCAGAATTTTAGCGTTACTAGGTGATAGCATTACTACAGATCATATTTCACCTGCGGGCTCATTTAAATCAGATAGTGCTGCTGGAAAATATTTATTATCTAAAAACATCGCGGAAAAAGATTTTAATTCGTATGGCTCACGCCGCGGAAATCATGAAGTCATGATGCGCGGTACATTTGCCAACATTCGCATCAAAAATGAAATGGTACCTGAAATTGAAGGTGGTTTTACCAAACATATTCCAAGCCAGGAAACACTTACGATATTTGATGCGGCTATGCGTTATAAACAAGAACAAACGCCTCTTATTGTCATTGCTGGCAAAGAATATGGCACGGGTTCTTCACGTGATTGGGCGGCAAAAGGCCCGAAATTACTCGGTGTTGTTGCGGTGATCGCAGAAAGTTTTGAACGCATCCATCGTTCTAATTTAATTGGTATGGGAATTTTACCTCTTGAGTTTGAAGACGGAATCAATCGAAAAACATTAAAATTAACAGGCACCGAAAAAATTGATCTTGTAGGATTAAGCACGCAGACAAAGCCGCGCTCACAAATAAAAGCGATCATTCATCAAGAAAATGGTTTAAAAACCGAAATCAATCTTCTTGCGCGCATTGATACATTAAATGAGATGGAATATTTTAATCACGGCGGAATATTACATTACGTGATACGAAGCATGTTGAAGTAGCTCGGGATGATCTTTGTATAAACCGGCATAGTATCGAGCCTGATACCATGCCAAATGTAAAACGATTCTGCTGCTTGTTCAATCAACATGCCAAGACCATCAGTACAATAAGCAGCACCCGCATCAACTGCGGCACGCAAAAAAGGAGTCATTCCTTTGCCATAAACCATTTCGTAACAAAACGCATTTTGCAAACACGTTTTTGGCAAGCGAATCATGTCTCCCATTAAACTCGCACTCGTTCCATTTATCACTACATCAAAAAGAAGTTCTTTTAAAGCATGCAATGCACAAACACGCACACGCGAACACACATTTATTGTTTTTACTAATTCAATCGCTTTGCTTTCAGTACGGTTGACGATGACAACTTCTTCGGGTTGTTCTTGTAAAATAGCATGTAAAACACCACGCACAGCGCCTCCTGCACCCAGCAATAATATTCGCTTACCTAAAAGTGAAAAATGATGATGTAATGCAAGATCACGGATCAATCCTACTCCATCGGTGTTATCACCGAAACGGCTACCATCTTCGTTAAATTGAATCGTATTAATAGATGCAGTAAAGCATGCACGCTCACTCAATCTATCAACCAATTGAAATGCCTGCTGCTTGAAGGGCAAGGTGATGTTAAGACCTTTGCCTCCTTGTGCTTGAAATTGATTAAGTACATATTCAAGACGATCACGGGGCGCCAGGATACGCTGATACCGTAATGTTTGATTGGTTTGTTCGGCAAATAAATGATGAATCAGCGGTGATAAACTATGTTGAATAGGATTGCCTACCACGCCATAACTGTTCATGCTTTACCAGGTTTTTTCGATAACTCCTCCGAGAAAAAATACTCGGAGGAGCATGCTTCGAGGGTAATGGTTTATTGAGATATTTTTACAATAACTTGATTCATCTGACCTGCATCTACTTGACCTGGAATAAATACAATAGATGAAGAAGGAGATGTTTTGCTTACATTTGTTTTCGCAATAAAGAAAGCAGGGGTACCTAACAATTGCAATTGTTGTGCTAATTTATAGGTTGCTTTAATTTGTTGATCGACTGAATTCGATTTCATTGCTGTTTTTAATTTAGCAACATCTATTCCTATCGATTGAGCAATAGTATAAATACTATCTTCTGTTAAGGGTTGCTTGGATTCCATCATTGCTTTGTGCAGTTCAAAATACTTTCCTTGATCTTTTGCCGCGAGAGCCGCACGTGCAGCAAGTTCAGACACTGGCCCACGAATTGGGAATTCTTTAAAAACAATTCTTACATCAGAATTATTTTTGATTAATTCTTCAATAACTGGCGTCATTTCAACGCAATGTGGACATTGATAATCAAAAAATTCAACCACTGTCACTTTACCTTGTGGATTGCCGGCAACAGGATCATTCGCCTGATGAAATAAGGCATCTGCATATTGCGGAGAAGCATCCTGGGTTTTTTGAATCACTTTTTTTGCTTGTTCCATTTGTTGTTGCTGATAGGCTTGTAGCGCTTGCAAAATCACATCCGGATTTTTGATTAAATAATCACGCACAACATCTTGAATTTGTTTTTTCTGTGCAGCGCTCATATCAGCAGCTTGCGCAGTGATACTAACAAGTACCAAGCTAGCCGCAATAAGACTGGCAATCATTTGACGTAATTTCATAGGAGTACTTCCTCAATTTTTTAGTTAGATCACAGTAAAGTAGGGGCTAAACAATGTCAAGTAAACTCCTATTTTATAGAATCACTTGAATGGTTCTGCCAACTCTACAATAAACGCAGTTGCTAATTTTAAATAATCCGTCATGTGAGCTAATGAAACTTTATCAAGTGTATCTTGATTGGTATGAAAATCCTGATACATGGTAAGCGTCCGGCAAACCACATAACCCATAGTTGTTTATTCCTCTTTAATAATTC
>CAZAEO010000118.1:0-5887 GCA_964484285.1 uncultured Coxiellaceae bacterium
AAATTTGGCCGCATTTGAGCACCACCAAATACAGTTATGTTTCCTTTATTAACAGCGTGATTGGTTAAAATATTAACTGATAAATCAAGCCGTGTTCTTGGGCTATAACCGCAAATCGTTGCTGGTCGAATTGTCACGCAAACAAAATTTTCATCCATATGTTTAAATAATAATGGTTCACATAGTCCTTTATATTTATTATAAAGTGTTAAAGGTACCAGCGGAGTTTCTTCAGTGACCTCTGGCGCATCGGAAACACCATATACAGAACTTGAAGAACAATAGATAAAACGTTTTACGCCAGCAGACTTAGAAGCTAAAACTAATGGCTCAAAAGCATCATAATTAATCGATTTGGAAAGTGATTCATCCAACGCAAAACTAGGATCATTTGAAATACATGCTAAATGCAGAACAATATCCATGCCTTTTACAGTTGATTTGAAAAGTTGAATATCTCTAACATCGCCTTTTACAACTTCCAAATTTGCATTATCTAGAGGTAGAGTATCCTTACCAAAATACAAAGTATCGTATACGACTACCCTATTCTCTTCCAGTAATTTTGGTACTAAAACATTTCCTACATAGCCAGCTCCACCAGTAATTAAAATATTTTTCAATTGAGTCACTCCTAATTAATTTTTTAATTGATGAATAATTCAATGTTTGGATTTCCATCGCATTGTGCCCGGGCTAACGCCCGGGATTAATTTTTGATGTGAGTAAGATTCATACGATATCTTTCTCATTTTATAGACCGAGGATACGATCTTGGTAAATAACTTTAATGATGAAAAACGAGGACAATTTAAAAAATTTTTGCTTGATGGCCGCAGCACATGAGTTATGCTACAAAAGCAGGCGCGCGCTACCGCAATACGATTTAATCTTTTTGTGCACATTACATCCATATTAAATTAAATCCATCATTTGAAGTGGCTCGAGTATAGCTCATATTCTCCAATTGTCAACAGACTACCCGCGCACGAAAATCGTCACAAATTGCATATATCCATTACACCTCAAGATGCGAATTCTAACATCTCATCTTGAGGTGTAATGGGTATATGAAAAGCGATTTTTTGATTACTTTATGAGTACCCAAAAAGAATCAGATTATTTTTTGTAAATTCGGTTGGGGCGTAATGCTACAAGTAGACAGGCGATTGGCATTGTTAAAATAATTTTCAGCGATAAATAGGAGAATGCTTTTTTATCCTTTTTTTCTTCTAGAAAATGCTTATAGATCGTAGCAACTTTATTTACTATCGCTATCATATTATATATACTCATTAAATAACTCATGTTACGCAGTTTTTCGTAGAAAAACATGGAAACTCGGTTTTGTCATCGCGAGTCTTGCGTTTTTTGCAAGACGTGGCGATCCAGAAAAATGCTGACTGGATTGCCACACCCTGCAAAAAAACGCAGGGTTCGCAATGACACTACTTAAGCTTATTCTGCGTAAGGTGAGTAAATAAGTTTATCACGATGATTGTAACTTGCCTCACAAGCATAGACTAATTTTTAAATTAGCCAAGAGTAAAGAGACTCTAACACATGAGAGTTGCGATAGTGAATTATGAAATGGGCAATCTTAACTCTATCATGGGTGCTTTGAAATATTTAGGTTATCATGACATTATTGTTTCTGATCAATATGAAGAATTAAAAAACTCATCTAAGCTTATCCTACCCGGTGTTGGTTCTTTTGCAACAGCCATGAAAATAATAAAAGAAAAGCAATTAGATCTTTATTTAAATGATCTTGTGTTAAAAAATAATAAGCCTATTCTTGGTATTTGCTTAGGGATGCAATTACTAGGGCTATCCAGTACAGAAAATGGAAAAAATCAGGGTCTAGGCTTTATTCAGGGAATCATTACGAGATTTAGCAATGATCAAATCAAAGTGCCGCACGTAGGCTTTAATCAGGTCCATGTCAATCCAAAGTTAAAAATATATGGCGACATGAGCGGCAAATTAGATTATTATTTTACCCATAGTTATAAAATGGAAAGTCAAAATTTTATTAATCAGTGCATGTGTGATTATGGTGGACCGTTTATTGCGAGTTATGAGCTTGATCATATCGCAGGTGTACAGTTTCATCCAGAATTGAGTCAAATGAACGGCCTGAGATTGTTAAACAATTTTATCAAGAATTTCTGATGTTACGCAAAAGAATTATTTTTACATTGATTTATAACCAAGATTTTTTCATGCAGAGTCGAAATTTTCGACTGCAAAAAGTGGGTGATGTCAGTTGGCTTGAAAAGCACTATCAATTGCAAAAAAATTCTTTTTTCATAGATGAATTAATCATATTAGATGTTTCCCGAAGTATTAAGTCGATTGATTCTTTTTCTAAAACGATTAGTAGATTGGCTAATAAAGTTTTTATTCCGGTCGCAGCAGGCGGTGGCATCAAAACTTTGGAAGATGCAGAGAAATTATTTTATCATGGTGCTGATAAAATTGTCTTAAATACCATTCTATTTAAAGATCCCGAAACCGTAGTTGACCTTGTCAATAAATATGGATCACAAAGTATTGTTGCCTCAATAGATTATGATAAAGAACAAAATGTTTATATTGAAAATGGGCAAACCAAAATAAATATGTCGTTACAGAAATATATTTGTCACATTGAACAACTTAATGTGGGCGAAATATATTTAAATTCGATGGAAAGAGACGGAACTGGTTTTGGCTATGATTTTAATGTAACTGAAAAATTAAAGGACATCACTACGCCATTAATTATCGCTGGCGGAGCTGGAAATGAGCTTCATTTGATTGATGGATTAAGAAAAAATGAAATTAGTGCTGTTGCAACTGCAAATTTATTTAATTTTATGGGTAATGGATTGGAAAATGCCCGAAAAAAAATTATTAATGCTGGTATTAATGTTGCACGCTGAATTAAAAATAATCAAGACCAGGTCTTTTAAGCCTATCGATTCTTTGTGTCACCGTAAATAACCTCAATTATGGATAAGCCAACTTTAATTTTTTGAAAGTATTGAAAATAAGAAAGATGATAGATTTTTCCATTTTTAAACCCCCAAGGCTTTGAACAGGGTAATCGTTATTCGCATGGTTCTGCAAGAGTTCTTTGTTGTTACAACGTGAACTTACAACTATTGAGGGGGATACTGCTAAGACATGCTAAGAAAAATCAAAATCGTGAGGAAGCAGCGTAATTTTTTTCTGTTTATTCAAAAGAAAAAAATGAGTGTAACTAAGCATAAAATCGTCAACCTAAACATTTTAATGATCTTTATAAGTATAGATAAAAAGCATATGTTCCGAGATTTAACGCACATACTGTCAGCACATCATAGGCTTTTTAAATTTATTTCAGTTTGAAGCAATTTAAGTTTTGATGTAAATCCAAAAGCATACTGAATAAGTAAAGTCAATATGAACCTAAACTGGGGCCTGTCAAAATCTTGCATCCCTTCTAAAGAAACAGAATCTCTTTTTAACGTTGCATCCTGTGATTTTTTATGTAGTTAAAGTAAAGATGGTCTTCAGAAGATACCTTGAAACCCAAAAATATACGCTCAAACTTGTTGTTGATGCCGCTATTTTTCTTTATATAGTTCTAGCTTTCAGCCATAGCGAGATCGCCCATAATAAACCACAACAAAATATCAATATATCAGAAGCCCTCATTTTATAAGCAATAATAGTTAAAAAATTTAATAATTTTGTTTTTCCCCCAGGCTGGCCTGCTGTCTATCGCCATTGAATAAATTGCGATCTCCTTATTTAACGACCAAAAAGGCAAATGTGTTTGTGACTGCAGCTTTGAAACCAGATCAGAAATTTTATCTTTCATGGGTTGATATCATTCTTATCTTGTTGTAGCAGAATTTGAATTTTGTAACCTAATAAATTTTTGTGAATGGTTTCTGCGCTTACGATATTTAATAGGTGCTCTCCATATTCCGAGGTGCCAAAATAAGGATCTGTGTCGCTAAGAAAATTATTCATCACGCCAATTTCAGAAATCGCTGTTTCTAGATATAATGTTTTGAGATTACATTCTTCCGCTAGCAACCGGATTGTCTTCGAATTGTATAAATTGACATGCTCTAAGCCGTCAAACATATTACATTTTTCTTTTAGCATTTTTGCTGCCAAAGATCCAGAACTTGGAATTTGCATAAAAATAACACCGTCACTAGTAAGATTATCGACTAATAACCGCAGTATTTTTTTTCCATCCGGAATATGTTCGAAAACATCCCATAGGGTAATGACATCAAATTTTTCAGAAAAGGTTATTTTTTCTAACGGTTGATCATATAACCTATGCCATTTGGCTTTACAAATTTCTCCTTCCGCTTTTCCTAATTCGATGCCTGATGTTTTCCAGCCATTCTGTTTTGCGATATCTAGAAAAAACCCAGTAGAGCACCCGATATCCAGTATATTTCCTTGTGCTTTATGTGCATTGATAGCATTTAATCCAATTGTATATATTTCTCTATAGAAAGTGCTTTCGTTATTTACGATTTCTCCTTGTCCAGTATCAAGATTTTTATAATACTCTTTTAAGGCAACCTCAGAAAAAACCGGATTAATAAATACCATCGTGCATTCATTACACTTCACATAAGTTCCACCAGATTTGTTAAATAAAGTGAAATAGTCAAAACTGTTACAAACCGGACAATTTCTTGTTTCAACAAGATGCTGATAGAACTTACCTGTCGCGGGGTTTATAAAATTTTCATGATACTCTTGCACTTTTTGATAACTAAATTTTCTTTTTGAATGAGTTTCTTTAGCATTCTTTGTTTCTGTTAGCATAGGTCTATTTTTAATAACCTCCTGTTAACTCTATTAAACTTCCTGCGAGCTATAGTCAAATCTTGTGTATGAGAAATTTTTCATTCGATGGCAACTCTCTCATTCACTGAAAATTTTTCATTGTTTCGTTTTCCATTCACAAATTTGACGCCTTCCATCTTAAGTCGCGCTTATAAAATCCAACATATTCATCTTTCCATGCCGCTTTTAATCGGCTAATCACGTCAGGCGACAAATTTTTTGCTTCTTCACCGACCAGTGGTGCGAGCGCATCTGCAAAGTCATTTACTGAAATTCATTTCAAATAAAGCAGTGGTAGAAACTTATTCATGCTTCCGCTGCGTCTTAAATATTGCGGTATCATGGATGAGCCAAAATAAATGCCGTCTTTTTTAAATGATCGATCTCGTACGCGTGGTGCTCGGACACCAACAGTGCCTATGCCTGTTTGTATTTCGCGCTCCGGAAGATACCCATTGCGCACAAAGCGTGGCTTGCCTTGTTCTTGTTTCTCTCTGTGGCGATCTAAAAACTCGGTTACTTCCATTTCAACGGCTTTCGCTAGTAGTTCACGCGCGCCATTGCGTAATACTTCTGTTAATAAATCATTAACTGTTACTGGATTTTTTAACTCAACAATATTATCTTTCATCAGGGTGTATTCCTCTGTGGATTATTCCATTGACCTTCGATAGTCAATGAGGATACACCGTCTAACTTATTCTTTTCAATTTATTGCCATACACAACTTTCGATCATAGCTCACTTCCTACACACATGATACTGGTATTACAGGCTAAATTCGTTACGTAAGTTGCTATTTGGACGTATTGTACACATTAGTTCTGATTGTAGCTTGACAGGAAAATGCTCTCCCGCTTATGCGGCCGCAAAATCTGCAATTAACGCATATGTCAAAAGTGCTGCTCGAAATTATACCAAACATAATATTAACCTTAGTTACGGATAAGCGAAATTTAACCTGTTGAAATAATTAAAAATAACGTAAGCGTCCGGCAAACCACATAACCCATAGTTGTTTATTCCTCTTTAATAATTC
>CAZAEO010000119.1:0-5693 GCA_964484285.1 uncultured Coxiellaceae bacterium
TCTTCAATACATTAGCCCTTCTCGCTACGGTTACAACTGCCGAATTTAGGATAATTCTGGCCAAGCGACGATAGATGGAATTTCACCCGCTAAAGGCGCGTTTTCATTTTTCAGGTAGGAATGAATGCCTATTTCTTGCAATTTTGTTTGCAGCAGATAAAGAACAACGCGATTTTGGGTGACGTAAAGTTTTTTCATTGAAGTATTTCGTGCGTTAGTTAGGGTCTTTTTAAAAAAATGATTTTTAATTATACATCAATACACTCTTCATGCAACTTCTTAATCTTTTTTTAAGCTTTTACCCAGTACACTAAGTTTATAAAAAATATAGTTGAGGCTTAGGTAAGTAACATGAGTGAGAGCCGCTGGACATGGAATAGTTTTAAAAATTGGGTATATAGTTTTTCTGATACACCCTGTGCTCAGGGCGCATATAGTGTAGGGGCAGGTCTTGTTGCATCCAGTAGCGTGGCTTATGTGGGAAGTCTGTTGTCATCCTGTTTTCCGCCTGCCCTGACATGTTGTTTGGCGAGTACGACGTGCATCACAACCAGTGCTATACGGTATAAGCAAATTTCATCCAATGATGGTCGTGTGGGTAAATTAGAGCAGAATGAAAGAGATAGCGAAGAGCGTATTCGTCGACTTGAAGCAACCTGTCAGGCACTTGAAGTACGGAATAGCGAATTGAGTTGTAGTGCTCAGATGCAATATGAAATGTTGAAAAATATTATACCCACTTTATCTGACTCGCAACAAAAAGAAAATTGTGAACGTTTATTAACTATGACGCCAGATGAAATTAAAAAAAATGCGAACGATCGTTATCTGTTGCCTCTTGAGATTAGTACGCATCCAAGTACACTTTTTAATTTTTCTCCTAGGTATCAACCTGACGCGACAGAAAGAAATGCAGATGATGCTTTAAGTAGAAGTGTTGATGAGATAAATGATAATGATCAGTTGGAAGTTGAAGATGATCAAGAAAATAATAGAGTGCATCAACCACTTTTATGAAACAATTAACATTGTCATGCTGCATCCGGTAAGAAGTATTACAACGCCGCGATTTTTTCTAATTGATATTCTAACTTTTTGCGTGCCGCCTGTAATTCAGCGAGACGCACTCGTTCTTTTTCAACAACGTCACTGGGTGCGCGATCTACGAAATTGGCATTTTGCAATTTTGCATCAATGCGTTCTGCTTCTTTGCTGAGTTTAGCAATTTCACGCGATAATCTTTTTGATTCTTCTGTTTTGTCAATTAAGCCGGCCATCGGAATGAAAATTTCTAGATCACCTACTAATGCCGTAGCTGATTCGGGAGGTGTTTGGCTGGGTGTAAGCCAAGTCATGCTAGCGAGTTTCGCGAGCACTTTAATCAAGTACTGATGTAGAGTAAAACGTTTTTTATCGAGCTGGCTTCCTTTGCTGAATAACACAGTGAGCGGCTTGCTAGGTGCAATATTCATTTCACTGCGAATCGTGCGAATAGCTACAATCAGATTTTTTAGCCATTCAATTTCTGCTTCAACGTCAGCATTTTTTAGTTTGGCATTCAATTGTGGATAAGGCTGCAGCATGATGGTTTTTGCATGGATTTCAACAAGCGGTGCAATGCGTTGCCAGATTTCTTCTGTAATAAATGGCATGATAGGATGCAGCAAACGCAATAGATTTTCCAATACAGTGAGCAGCGTATGTTGCGTACCGCATAATTCTTCTACTGTACTCTCAGGCGAGGTTAAAATCGGTTTGGATAATTCTAAATACCAATCGCAAAATTCATTCCACGTGAATTCATAAAGCGTGTGCGCTAACAAATCGAATCGATAACTGGCGAGTGCTTCGTGTGCTGCCTGAATCGTGGTTTGTAAGCGTGACAAAATCCATTGGTCTGCTAGCGAGCATTGTCCTGTTCCCTCTCTTTTTTTTCCTTCTGTGTTCATCAATACATAGCGTGCCGCGTTCCATAGTTTATTGCAAAAGTTGCGATATCCTTCTAATCGATTTAGATCAAAACGAATTTCACGACTATGCGAGGCGAGTGCGCAAAAAGTAAAACGCAATGCATCTGTACCGTAAGCGGCGATACCTTCTGGATATTCAGCACGCGTGGCTTTTTCAATTTTTTGTGCCATCGCAGGTTGCATTAATCCATACGTGCGTTTTTGAATTAATTTGTCGAGTGTTACGCCGTCAATCAGATCAAGCGGATCTAATACGTTGCCTTTGGATTTTGACATCTTTTGGCCTTCCGCATCACGAATTAAACCAGTAATAAATACTTCTTTAAAGGGGATGTTACCCGTGAATTTCAAACTCAGCATAATCATGCGGGCCACCCAGAAAAAGATGATGTCGAATCCAGTGACGAGAACGCTGGTCGGATAAAATGTATTAAATTCGTTGGTTTGATCAGGCCAACCTAACGTTGAAAACGGCCATAATGCGGACGAAAACCATGTATCTAATACATCATGTTCTTGCGTTAACTTAATGCTGTTATTCAGTTGATAACGTTGTCGTACATTGTGTTCATCCTGTCCTGCATACGCGTTGCCTTGTTCATCGTACCAAATCGGAATGCGATGCCCCCACCACAGTTGGCGGCTGATACACCAATCTTCGATATGGTTTAGCCATTGGAAATACGTTTTCGTCCAATTTTCTGGAATAAAACGCACTTCTCCTTTTTCAACGGCACGAATGGCAGGTTCAACTAACGGTTGCATTTTCATGAACCATTGTTGAGTCAAGTACGGTTCAATAATCGCGTTAGTTTTTTCACCGCGCGGTACTTTAAGGCGATGTTTTTCGATTTTTTCAACGAGACCAAGTAATTGCAAATCGTGAATAATTTGTTTGCGCGCAGCAAAACGCTCTAAACCTTGATAAGATTTAGGTGCATTTTCGTTTAAATGAGCAGTGGGAGTAAAAATAGTAATGGGCGTTAAGTGATGTCGTTGTCCAATTGCATAATCATTAAAATCATGTGCGGGCGTAATTTTCACGCAGCCGCTACCAAATTCTTTTTCGACGTAGTCATCGGCAATAATGGGAATCGTGCGGTCTGTCAGTGGTAATTGTACGTGTTTGCCGATGAGTGGTTGATAGCGTTCATCCTCCGGATGAACTGCGATTGCAACATCACCTAACAGGGTTTCAGGGCGCGTGGTCGCAACAGTCATGTGTCCTGTTTTATCTGTCAGCGGATAACGAATATGCCATAAGTGGCCTTCTTCTTCACTGTTGATGACTTCTAAATCTGAAATAGCGGTTAATAAGGTCGGATCCCAATTCACTAAACGTGTGCCGCGATAAATTAAGCCTTCATTGTATAATTGAATGAAGACTTCACGTACCGCGCTGGAAAGTGATTCATCCAAGGTGAAGCGTTCGCGCGACCAATCGAGTGATGCGCCTAAACGGCGTAGTTGGTGAGTAATATTGCCGCCGGATTCTTCTTTCCATTCCCATACTTTTTTGACAAATTTATCGCGGCCTAAATCATGGCGTGATTGACCTTCCAGCATTAATTTGCGTTCTACCACCATTTGCGTGGAAATACCCGCATGATCCGTTCCAGGTTGCCAAAGCGTGTTGTCGCCTTGCATGCGATGGTAACGCACTAAAATATCCATCAAGGTGGAGCCAAATCCATGTCCCATATGCAAACTGCCCGTTACATTAGGCGGCGGTAACATAATGCAATAAGGGTTTCCCTGACCTTGGGGAGCAAAATAATGATTTTTTTCCCACGTTTGATAACAGGCTTGTTCAATTTCATTAGGATGATAGGTTTTTTCCATGAGGATCCTAAGTTAACTTTCTATTGTTTGTAGTTTATGGGTAGTTATTTCGCAGTTTTCGGCGCGATAAAATCGATAACGTTCACGTCCAGCTTCTTCTGCTGTCGGATCATTCGCAATCAGTTCTGCGATTCGTATAAATTGCGCATAAAAAGGCGGCACTTGATTGCTAAGATTAATTAAAATATCGCGCTGTTTTTCCGGAATAACATCAAATCCAATTTGAATCGGAGGAGTGGGTTCGGGGCCTTCTCCATATAAGTTATGGGGTAAAAAACTATCTTCGCGGTACGTCCAAAGTAATTCATCCAGTTGATGTGCTTCTGTCTGATTAGCTGTATGAATATAAATGCAGTGTTTTTGTTTGTAGATTTTTTCGATGAGACGACATGCAAATTGTAAGCTCTTCGCTGCCGACAGAATGTAAAAATCGATTTTTGGCATCATTGTTTGCACCGATTTAATAAAAATTGCGTCAACAGAGGTACTGGCCGTCCGGTTGCGTAACGATCATTTCCTCCCATCATGGCGGCAGTGCCTGCGACATCCAGGTGTGCCCAATGCAGCTTTTTGGTAAAGCGCGATAAAAAACAAGCAGCAGTAATGGTCCCTGCTGCGCGCCCACCCACATTAGACATATCAGCAAACGGGCTTTTTAATTGTTCCTGATATTCCTCCCATAAAGGCATTTGCCAGGCGCGGTCATGACTTTCTATGCCCGCTTGCAGTAACTCATCAGCAAGGGGTTGATGGTTTGCAAGCAATCCGCTGGCATGATGTCCTAATGCAATGACGACAGCGCCCGTTAATGTTGCAATATCAATCACAGTCTTAGGGTGATATTTTTGTTCTGCATATGTAAGTGCATCACATAAAACCAGGCGGCCTTCTGCATCTGTATTCATGATTTCGATCGTTTGACCGGATAAACTTGTCACAATATCTTCTGGTTTAGTTGCGGTGCCGCTTGGCATATTTTCAGCAGTAGCCAGAATGCCAACGATGTGTAACGGCAGTTTTAATTCTGCTGCTGCCTTGAGTGTGCCAAGCACCGTTGCTGCTCCGCACATATCGTATTTCATACCTATCATGGCATCTGCAGGTTTAAGCGAAATTCCCCCTGTATCAAAGGTGATTCCTTTACCTATTAACGCAATGGGGTCTTGTTTTTTGGTAGTGCCTTTATATTCAATGCAAATCAGTTTAGGATTTTGTGCGCTGCCTTTGGCAACCGCAAGAAAAGCACCCATGCCTAATTTTTTCATTTGATTTTCTTCAAGCACATGTGTGGTGATCGAAGAATATTTTTTAGCGAGTGATTTGGCTTCTGATGCAAGATACGAAGGTGTGCAAATGTTACTAGGTAAATTAGCCAAATTTTTAGTGAATGCGACCCCGGAAGCAACCGCGAGACCTTGTTTGATTGCTTTATCAAACAGTTTGGGATCGATTTTTTCAATACGCAAATGAATGTGTTGCAGTGACGGTTTTGGTTTTTTTTCACTTTTGAATTCATTAAATTGATAAAGATTATCTAAGATAACCTCAACAGTTTGTTTAATTTTCCAAGCGGTATTATGTTCTGTTACTGGAACTTCGGTTAAGCAAAGCGTGATGTCAGTAATGCGTAATGCGCTCAATGCTTTTATGCTGTTCGCGATAATTCTGCGGTAATCCTGCGTGCTCAAGCTCGAATTTTTACCGCAACCTACGAGGAGAACGCGTTCAGCTGAAATATGTGGCACATGATATAACAATAGCGTTTGGCCTACCTTGCCTGGCGCTTCATCTTTCTTAATCAATTGCGTTAGATACCCCTGGCTGATTTTATCTAGCTTTTGAGCCGTTCCTGTAAGGGTATGGTCTTCATAAATGCCAACA
>CAZAEO010000120.1:0-5577 GCA_964484285.1 uncultured Coxiellaceae bacterium
GGACAGTAGTGCGTTTCACTCAGGATGACAAAATTTATTTTTGTCGTGTACAGAGCCTTTTTTTATAGTAATCGCAGAATTTTCTTAAGTAAATTAATATTCGATTATAAATTCAAATTTATCTTTAACGACCCGAACGGATTTGTAAGATATATTCTTTTTGTCCTGTAGGATATGCCTCACAAAATACGTAAGATATAGTCGATTAATTTGTTTAATAATAGACAAGTTTTATTTTAACTAGTTGATTTAAGTATATATTTATTGCGAATTAGCTTTGGAGCCTGAAACAAATTTTTTAATGATACTAGCTAGAATGAAAATTTATTATAAAATCATTTCTAGCTAACGGATAGCTAAGGTGATTGAAGGGATTTCTATAACCACTCCTCGTTTTGCGTGTCCAAGGATTGGGTTTTTAGCAAGGATGTTTATTCAGTATTTAAAGGACGGCTCATCAGTCGTCCTTTTTTTTATGTTCTCTTTTTTACATGTCGCATTAAACGAGTTTTTTTCCGCTGTTGACGTTCGGTAAGTACATTTTTTTTATGGCGGAAAGGATTTTCACTGTTTTTTACTTCGATACGCACAGGTGTGCCCATTAATTTTAAGCGAGCTTGATACGTATTAGCTAAATAACGACGATATGCATCAGGAAGCGCGCTCACTTGATTACCATGAATCACAATGCAGGGTGGATTTGATCCTCCTGGATGAGCGTAACGTAATTTAATGCGTCTGCCTTGCACCAAGGGCGGGGAATGTTGCACGATAGCTTCTTGCAAAATTTTCGTGAGCTTGGGCGTAGATAATTTTTTATTTGCTGAAAGATAAGCTTCGTCAACAGAATCAAACAAATTGCCGACACCTGAACCATGCAAAGCAGAAATAAAATGAATGCGTACGAAAGGAATAAAGTTTAAACGTCTATCAAGAGTAGCGCGTGCTTTATCTTTTTCTTCAACCGCCATGCCATCCCACTTATTCATTGCGATTACAAGTGCTTTACCGCTATCTAAAATGAATCCCAGTAAACGTAAATCTTGCTCGGTAACACCTTCATGCGCATCCATGACAAATAAAACAACATGGGTTGTTTCGATCGCTTGTAATGTTTTGACCACGGAAAATTTTTCGGTTGTCTCAAAAATTTTGCCACGTTGTCGTACGCCAGCGGTGTCAATGAGTATGTAATCCTTGGAAAAACGTTTAAATGGAATAAAAATACTATCCCGCGTTGTACCAGGTTGATCGAACACAAGAACACGTTCTTCACCTAACATACGATTGATTAAAGTTGATTTGCCGACGTTAGGTCGTCCAACAACAGCCAGTTTGATTCCAGCAATATCGCTTTCTTCTGGTTTGGGTTCTTCAATGGGTAAAATAGATTGGATAAGTTCAGTTATCCTGCCACTATGTGCAGCGGAAATGGCATAAGGAGTGCCTAATCCAAGCTGAAAAAAATCGGCGGTAGCGATGCTGAAATCTAATCCTTCTGTTTTATTGACGACTAGAAAAATATTTTTGTTGAGAGGGCGTAATTTTTCTACGATAAATTGATCAGCGGGAGTTAAACCTGTGCGCGCATCTACAAGTAGAATCACTTGGTCAGCTTCAAGAATTGCTTGTTGCGATTGTTGTGCCATTAACAGATCTAAATCATTTTTTTCGTCAGTCATTCCGCCTGTATCAATGACAATAAAGCGTCGATTAGCAATAGTTGCTTCACCATATTGTCGATCACGAGTCATGCCTGGAAAGTGAGATACTAAAGCGGCACGTGACTGAGTGAGGCAATTAAACAAAGTAGATTTACCTACATTTGGCCGGCCAACAATTGCAATAACAGGTAGCATGGTTACCCTATAGTATAAGTGGCTAAATGGCCGTCTTTCGTATACACATAGAGCCTATTGTTATCGACAATCGGTGTAGCCAGGATGCCTGAGCGATTCACAAAAGTGCGTGCGACGAAATGTCCATCTTGCTTGCTCATCCAATGTAAATAGCCTTCAGCATCGCCTACAACAAGATAATGATCGAACAGGGCTGGGCCAGTAATATTACGTGCTGCTAAACTATTTTGTTGCCAATTTACGGTACCGTTACGCGTATTAAATGCCCATACTCGACTTCTTGCATCTGACACATAGACTTGGATAGTGTCTGCTGCAATACCGGTATAAGATGAAATATCATGTGTCCAGAGTGTTTGCCCTGTTACAAAATCAAGAGCAGCGATACGGCCTTGGTAAGTGGCCGCATAGATGCGGTTACCTTGCACAAGCGGATCAGCGTCAATGTCAACCATCCGTTGAATTGCAAAAATACCCTCAGGTTCTGCTATGGTTTTTTCCCATTGAACTCTGCCTTGTTGCAAACTCAGCTTTGTGAGATTGCCATTTTCAAAACCGACAACAACAGATTCGCGGCTGATTTGCGGAGCACTTGAACCACGCAGTATTAAATTCGGTTCGATTTGTTGATAATGCCATAAGGGTTGTCCGCTGTGAGTTGCAAAAGCAGTCACGCGACCATCGATTGATTTAACAAGCGTAACACCTTGACTTGTTGCAGCTTGAGCTAGAATTTCGCTTGAAGAAGCCGCTTTCCATGCTGTCTGTCCATTCGTTTGATGTAGGGCAAGCGTATAGCCATTTTCGGTTCCAACATAGACTAAATCATCAGAGGTTGCGGTACCTCCGCTGATGGTTGCAGAGGTATTGACTTGCCAGAGTGATTTTCCGGTTATTTTGTCATTTGCTGCGACAGTACCGTTTTTGCTGGCAGTAAAAACAGCGGTTCCTGAAATAGCGGGACTCAATTTTATGTAATCACTGTTAGATCCTCTTCCTGTGCGGGTATACCAAACAGGGTGAACGTTGATTTCCGGGGTAAAATCCACTAGTTTTGCAGGTGATGGCGTATTGTCTTTATCAGTGAAGAAACTGCAAGCACTTAAAGCAAGTGTGATAGCAGTCGCAATAAAAAGACGGGTTATTTTTTTCATAATAATTCCTTGATTTGTAGGGTGCATGCCTAATGGGCGGCTAAATTATCTAATTTCATTTGTAAAATAGGACGAGTCACTTCTGCATCAGGGATTTCTGCTAGCGCAAGTTGATAAGCGTTGCGTGCAGCGGCGCGATTATTTTGTGCAATGTAGGCATCTCCTCGTATTTCATCTATTAATCCAATAAAATTTTTATCATTTAGCTTTTTTAGTAAATCTAAAGCAACATCCGGTTTTTTCTGCATAATCATAATCCGCGCTAAACGAGCGCGGGCAATTTCTTGTATGGAATGATCGCTGCTGTGATCCAATATCCAATTTAATTGCTGAGTTGCTTCAGCATAATTTTTTCTTAGGATGGCTTCGCGCGCTAACATGAATGCTGCCATTTGTGCGTAAGGTGTCCTAGGATAGTGGCTCAGCAATTTTTTTGCTTGTACTGTCGCACCTTCTGTGTTGTTTTGCGCGCGTAATGTCAGCATTTCGTCGTAAACAAGCGATGCATGCGATAAAATTTTGTTGCGATAACTTTGCCAGTAATGCCATGCTGCTGTTACGATCAGGGCAATGAGGATCCCTGTTAAAATAGTTAACCCATATTGCTTGATCCAGTTTTTTAATTGTTGGATTTGTTCTTGTTCAGTTAAATATTCAGTCAAGTGTGCTGCTCCTTACAGACAACCGCAGAAAGTATAGCGAATTTTACATAAAATGCACTAGGAAGCTAAAAACTCTAAAGGATTCCTCTATGTCAATAAGAGCTATTTAGGATTATACTGGTTTTTATTGGAGATAGGGAAATGCGTACAAAATTATATTGGGTCGGATCTTTGGTTTTATTGGTCGTTATTCTGTTGGCCATGGTCCCTTGGATAGACGGCTTTCTTTTCAAGCAGCGGTATTTAAATTTTCTGGCTGCTTTAGAATCGATGAAACGTGTTCAGATTAAGGTGCTTGAATATCACCAAGGATGGTTGAGTTCAGACGCAAAGATCATTCTTTCCGCGGTCGCTGTTACCACTTCTGATATAACGCAAGACCTACCCGATGTTGTATTAGACCAACATATATCGCATGGCCCCTTCGTATATGATAGTCAAGCTAATCGTTGGGTTGTGGCATGGGCATCTATCCATAACACGGTTCATTTGCCGCCTGCCGCTGAAGCAATGTTGGGGCAGGCGAATCGTGTTGGTGTTGCTGAAGTGAATACGTTAGCAACATTTAGCGAAGAATATATCAATTACATAAAGACGCCTGTTTTTAATGTGAGCGTGCCTTCTCTTGGCAACGCTGCTTGGCAAGGTCTGAGTGGTTATATCTATTTTCGGATTAATGGCCAGCAAATTACGCAAATTAAATCAGAAATCAATTTGGGTGTTATCTCAGCTAATACCGCCGTCGGTTCTTTGAGCACACAAAAAATATCGATGCAAAATGAAATGAAACCTGAGCCAATCGGTTTGTGGACGGGTGAATCTCATTTCACCGTGCCTGAAATCACTGTCACCTATCAAAATGGTACTTTCTCACTTAAGAATGTTCATTTTTCCAATACGTTTGGAGTGGTTGGAAAGAATTTTTATAATAATAAATTGCAGTTTTCTCTTGGTGAATTTACGGCACCGAATTTTTCTATTACGCAATCTGCTATGACACTGTCTGTAGAAAACTTAAGTGTACAAGGTTTATTAAATGCTATTCAAACAGCATATACGATACATAACCAACATGCTCAACCGTTAACTGCACAGCAGTATCAGCAATATATTGTTCCACTGGTGCCTATGTTGATTACACCTACTACTGCTATTAAAGAAGATCTCACGATGAATACTTCTTATGGCAGAATGCTTGTGAATGGACAGGTTTTATGGCCCGAAGCCGTTAAAACGTTTGATGATGTTGTTAAAAACGCGCAAGCCAAATGGGATGTTCGTATGTCTGCTTCATTGGTTAATCAACTCATTGTTGTTGCTTCAACCTATCATGCTGATAAGCCAATCATGGCAGACAGTGAAGATGATATAACACAATCTCCAGAACAACGTTTATTGAATCAGATTGATGCATGGTCTAATCAAAATAAACTGGATCTCAGTATAGGTATTCGCTTAAAGGACATTGTGAGATTGCATCTTGCGGTAGAAGATTTTTCTAAGAATGTCGACCGATTTGTGCAATCAAAAGAAATTTCGCCTGATATCGCTGCGGAAATTAAAGCACAATATGCTGCAGCAAGAAATGCTCAAGTTCAGCAAGCAGCATTACCTTCACTATCACCAACGGATTTAGCAAAACAGCAATGGGCACAGTGGGTGCAGCAAGGTTACATACGCCAAGATAAAGATGACTATGTTACATCGATTACGTATGAACGAGGTGTACTGAAAGCAAATGGGGTGGAAATTCCTACTGTTCTGCCTTTTCCTACAACAAATATAGAACAAGTTCCAACAACAAGCGTTGGGACAGATCCTAATTTGAATTAAATTTAGATGTGTCGACTCAGTACACGACAAAAAACCGTTCGCTCTGAGGAGGCCGCAAAAGCGGCCGTC
>CAZAEO010000121.1:0-5427 GCA_964484285.1 uncultured Coxiellaceae bacterium
CTTTGCCAAATGCAAGGCATTTGGTAGTCTATTTTCTGTGGCACTTTCCGTAAACTCACGCTTCCCAGGCATTACCTGGCATCTTGCCCTTGGAGCCCGGACTTTCCTCTGCTTTAAAACAGCGACTGTCTCGGCTAACTCTAGGTGCAAGGATAACGCATTTTTAAGGATTTGAGGAGTCATCTTTTAACGACTGGATCGTTAATGCTTGCTGATATAATTCATTTTTTCTTTTACCTGAAATATTTGCAGCAAGCGCTACGGCTTGTTTTAAGGGTAAATCTGCCAAGAGGATTTTCAGTATATTTTCTGCGGAAACCGCGTTTGCTTGATTTGCTGTCTCTTTTGTACCCTCCACAATAACAACTATTTCACCGCGCTGTTGATTGGGATCTTCTTTGACCCACTCAATTAAATCAGCTAATGAAGCAGCACGAATTGTTTCATACAGTTTAGTTAATTCACGCGCTATCACTACCCTGCGGGTTGCACCAAATACAGTGAGCATATCGTGTAATGAATCAAGAATACGGTGAGGCGCTTCATAAAAAACCATCGTCCGCATCTCATGACGCAACAACTCCAATTGTTGTAAGCGTTGTTTCGCTTTAGCAGGCAAAAAACCCTCAAAACTAAAACGATCGGTTGCAACCCCTGCTGCACTTAAAGCAGTAATGATTGCACAAGGACCCGGAATAGGAACAACGGATATACCCCCTTCTTTTGCAGCCCGTACCAAAAAATAGCCTGGATCACTGATTAACGGGGTCCCCGCATCACTAATCAAGGCAATAGACTTACCCTGCTGCAATCGTTCTAGAAGGTTTACTGAGCGATCACGTTCATTATGTTCATGTAAAGCAATAAGAGGAGTCTGAATCGAAAAATGCTGCAGCAAGGGCCCGCTATGACGGGTATCTTCCGCTGCAATATAATCCACTGATTTTAATACCTGAATAGCACGTGGACTCATGTCTTGCACATTTCCAATCGGCGTTGCAACAATATAGAGTGTTCCAAAATGATTTATATTCATACGCTAAAATGGTATCTTAACGGCATTATTAAAAACCTTGGGTTTATTGTCCATGGCTAAGAAGATCATTATCACATTTTTACTGACATTCAGCATGCTGGGACTCACTGCTTGCCAAACCACCCACCTTTTTAATCAGACGAGCGGGTCTGATAGGATAGCGAGCAATACACTGAGCTTACAAGGATTTCCGAATAACCCCGCATTTTGGCAAGCGAATACCGCTACAATCTGGTATAACTTACAACGTGTTTCCTTATCACAGTTGCAATCTGCAGCAACAAAAACAGATGACCCCAATGCAAACAGCTGGATCAAACTTGCCATCATCGGCAAACAATATAGCACTGATACTACACAACTTGTAAATCAATTAATGACCTGGCGTGCAGCGAATCCCAATCATACCGCTAATACACTCTTTCCAGAAAATGATGTATTAATCAGCATACAAAATACAGCACCTCCCAAACATATTGTGTTATTACTTCCCTTACAAGGCAACCTAAGCACCTCAGGACAAGCCGTGCGCGATGGATTTTTAAGCGTATATTATTCCTCTCGCGCTACCAATCAGGCACAAACCATTTCATTTCTAGATACAACGAATCAAAATATCACTGCACTCTATCAACACGCTTTGACACAAAATGCAGATGCTATTGTAGGCCCGCTCACCAAAGAAGATGTGCAACAACTTGTGAATGCAGGCAAGTTTCCTGTACCTACTATCGCATTAAATTACACAGATAGTTGGTTCAGATCACTACCAACCCATTTTTATGAATTCGGTTTATCTCCACTTGATGAAGCAAAACAACTTGCGGAAAAAGCAAACGCCTTAGGACACAAAAGAGCCCTCTTAATTGCACCTAATAATGAATGGGGACAACGAGTAGCAAAAACAGTCATTGCTAATTGGAGCTCACTCGGCGGCACCATCAGTGACACACTTTATTTTAACGACCAAACCGATTTGAGCCAAAGCATTGCAAGTTTATTACATGTTGATCCACAAACTGATGCCGATAAGATGAAAAAAGAAAACAATAAGAATTTACTCGAGCAGCAACGCAGGCAAGATTTTGATGTCATCTTTTCACTTGCTCCGCCAGAAAATGCACGGCAAATTCTACCTTTACTAAAATACTATTACACTGGAAATATCCCAGTATTTTCAACTTCAATTATTTATTCTGGCGTTCCCGCGCCGCAAAAAGATTTTGATCTAAATGGCGTTATCTTTTGTGATACACCTTGGATATTGCAAATGGCCAACAATGCAGCCTCTGCAAAAGATATACGTTTTAACCGGTTATATGCAGTAGGACGTGATGCCTATTTACTCAGCAATCAAATGACACGTCTGATCCAATTACCCAATTTCCCTATTTATGGCGCAACAGGCGCATTGACTTTAACGAGCAAACAACAAATTTATCGACGTTTAGCATGGACGCAAATACACGATGGTCGCCCATAATATCAAGTCAGGTGATGCTGCGGAACAACGCGCATACCGGTTTTTGCTTGCCAAGGGATTAAAATTTCTCATAAAAAACTATCGTTGCAAGCAAGGTGAGATTGACTTAATTATGCGTGACAATCAAGATATCGTCTTCATTGAAGTCCGTTCACGCACAGATAGTTCTTTTGGTAGCGCAATTGAAAGTATTAACAAAAATAAACAACGAAAAATTCTTTGCACTGCAATACATTTTTTACAAGAACGCAATTGGCTAGATAAAGAAAATTGCCGCTTTGATGTCATTGGCATATCACAAGACAATATTGAATGGATTAAAAATGCTTTTAACGCGGATATATTATGAATATACATGAAAGAATAAAACATCACTTTAGTGAAAATATTCAAGTTAAAATCAATTCAGCAGATATTCTTCCCGCTATAATCGAAACCGCGTGTGAACGTGTGGTGCAATGTTTACTTGAAGGACATAAAATGATGAGTTGTGGCAATGGCGGATCCGCATGTGATGCATTGCATTTTTCTGGGGAAATGCTTAACCGTTTTAAACATGAACGTCCTAGTTTGCCAGCCATTGCGCTTACCGCCGATGTATCTACCTTAACATCGATTGCTAATGACTATAGCTATAATGATATCTTTGCCAAACAAATACGTGCGCTAGGTCAACCTGGCGATATTTTGCTCGCGATATCAACTAGCGGTAATTCCGTCAATATTTTAAATGCCCTCAAGGCTGCGCATGATCGCGATGTCATTGTAGTTGCCTTAACAGGTAATGACGGTGGTAAAATAGCGGAATTATTAAGAGAAAATGATGTTGAGATTCGTGTTCCTGCAACTGACACGGCACGCATCCAGGAAACACATTTACTTATTATTCATTGCATATGTGATATTGTTGATTATCAATTATTTGGTCACGGAGAAATTGTTACATGAAAAAACTGATAATAATGATTAGTTTGTTTTTATCTTTACAAGGTTGTTTCTTTGTTGCAGGAGCGGCTGCAGGCGCTGCAGGAGTTGCCATCGTATATGATCATCGAAAATTGCAAAATATTTTAAAAGACCAGCAAATTACCAAAAGCATATCCGATAGAATCGCAGCGAATCGCGAATTACATGAAAATAATCATATTGAAGTCACCTGTTTCAACCAAATTGTACTGTTAACAGGCGAAACAACATCAGAAGAACAGCGTCAACAAGCAGAAGATATTGCAAGAAGTGTTCCGGATGTCACCAAGATTTATAATGAAATAACCATCAAAGGCCCGACTTCCGCATTAACCCGCGCAAGTGATACTTGGATCACGACTAAAATTAAAACTGAAATGTTAGCCACCCAAGATTTAAAATCAGGAACAATAAAAGTAGTGACTGAGAACGGCAACGTCTATTTAATGGGGATTGTTAACCAAGAACAAGCAGATATGGCGGTTGAAATCGCACGTAAAGTTGCTGGAGTACAAAGGGTAGTGAAAATTTTTCAATATCGAAATTAATAACATTGGATATCAAATAGCATGGATGCTATATATATACGGCTTATTTTAATTTTACTCACCTGCAGCTTTTTACAAAGCTGCATGAATGCTGCTGTATCCAGCGCACAAGCTGTTTATAACCGTCATACTATTCAAACCACTTTAAACGATCACTATGTTGCCATGAAATCAGAACGAGAAATTTATCTTGATAATAATCGTTTCCAGAATACACACGTTTCTGTTTCGAGCTTTAATGGTGTTGTGTTATTAGCAGGACAAGCACCTGCGCCCGAACAAAAACAAGAAATTGAGCAAATAGTGAAGAAAATCTCAGAAACAAATGAAATCCATAACTTAATCACAATCGCCCCGCCCATCTCGCCTTTAATACAATTAAGCGATACATGGATTACCACCAAGATTAAATCAAAACTCATTGCAACAAATGGTGTTGATCCAGGCCAAATTAAAGTGATTACTGAAAATGGAACTGTTTATTTAATGGGGATTATTCCACGAGAACAAGCTGCTATTGCCATAGACCTTGCGAAAACCACGGAAGGTGTACAAGACGTTGTAACGATTTTTGGATATCTCTCAATCAGCAAAACTTAAACCTAAATTCGGCAGTAGGTTGCAACTGCTAAATTTAGGTTACAAGGTAATCTTAATAGGCCTTATCGCCTGGCACCCGCGTTTCTAACTCGATTGATAGCTGTTGTAAAGCAGTTAGATTAGCAGGTCGTTCTTCAATAAGAGTTTTTGTTGCTGTGATATCGTTTCCATTAAAATCAATAAAATCTAATTTTGTTGGTATATCAAAATTCGTTATGACATGACTACGGTCAAATACAATAGGAGGAAAATCAACATTAACTAACCCATATGTTACTTTAGGAAGCTCGAGTTTAATACTTGTACTTGCAACAATCGGTGTACTATAGCTAACATCACTCTTGTTAAGATACATTGTAAGATGATTCGTTATAGTATGGCCTTGTATGATATTTGCATTGTCATTTACATTATGTTGCCTAGTGATATTCTTGTTTCCTCCTTGGCTGCTTACTTTAGCTCGTGATTGCGCTAACTTATTAATTACAGCGCTTCTCACTCCGACAGAACCACCCTTCACTCCGACAGAACCGCCCCTCACTCTATCAGCAAAATCGCTTACACCGCGAGTGGTGATTTCCATAATCTGCTGCTCTTCATAAATCGATGGTATTACTCCCGGGATAACTTGGACATTCTCTGCCGTTGCCGTTGTCGTTGTCGTTGCCGTTGTTGTTGCCGTTGTTGTTGCCGTTGTTGTTGCCGTTGTTGTTGCCGTTGTTGTTGTTGAAGGAAGCGTAAAGGGAATACCAAGCAATGACATTTGAACGCCATTAATGATCACTGTCTTGGGT
>CAZAEO010000122.1:0-1134 GCA_964484285.1 uncultured Coxiellaceae bacterium
TCTTCAATACATTAGCCCTTCTCGCTACGGTTACAACTGCCGAATTTAGGATCATGAGAATCCTTCTCAAAAAGTGCAGAAACAAATTCTTCTGCATCGAAGGCTCTTAAGTCATCGATGCTTTCGCCTACCCCAATAAAACGAATAGGAAGAGCTAATTGTTTCGCAATTGCAAAAATAATTCCACCTTTTGC
Source organism: uncultured Coxiellaceae bacterium (assembly GCA_964484285.1). GTDB lineage: Bacteria > Pseudomonadota > Gammaproteobacteria > DSM-16500 > DSM-16500 > CAZUQP01. Next base: position 195 of record CAZAEO010000122.1, read on the forward strand.
TGTGCCATCGAGTTTAGTCAGTGCAATACCTGTTACACCAATGGCTTCATTAAATTGTTTTGCTTGATTTAGAGCGTTTTGACCAATGCTTGCATCGAGGACTAACAATGTTTCATGTGGTGCGTTTGGATCTATTTTAGCGAGTACGCGTTTCACTTTTTTTAATTCTTCCATGAGATTCGTTTGAGTATGCAATCTTCCTGCGGTGTCCGCGATCAACACATCTATTTGGCGTGCTTTAGCGGATTCCATTGCATCATAAATGACGGCTGCGGTATCCGCGCCCGGCTGTTGTGCTATGACAGGAATTTGGTTACGTTCGCCCCAGATTTGTAATTGTTCGATGGCTGCAGCGCGAAATGTATCGCCTGCGGCTAACATAACTTTTTTATTGCCGGCTTGAAAATGTTTAGCTAATTTGCCGATGGTTGTTGTTTTGCCAGAACCATTAATACCGACGACTAACATAACAAACGGCGTTTGATCTGCTGGGAGGGTGAGTGCTTTTTGGCACGGGCGTAAAATAGCTTTCATATCTTCTTGCAAACAGTGTAGTGCGGCAGTCGTATCATGTAATTCTTTACGCGCCAGTTTTTGCGTGAGATGTTGGATCAATTGTTCTGTTGCATCAATACCTACATCCGCTATTAATAACTGTGTTTCAATCAGGTCTAGTATATCTTTATCTAGAATTTTTTTACCCAGAATGAGTTGGGTGATACTATTCGTAAAGCCAGCACGTGTTTTGGTAAGCCCTGCTTTAAGGCGTGCAAAAAAGCCGGTTTTTTCAGTCTGTTGTTCTGAAGAAGGCTCTTCCGCGGGTGATTTTTTTCGTTTTAAAATGTTAAACATGTTGTATCCTGAAAACTATAAAACATAAATGGTAGCATAATGGCTCAAGGCATAGTACGCATTATCGGGGGTGAATGGCGCGGGCGCA
>CAZAEO010000122.1:1148-5194 GCA_964484285.1 uncultured Coxiellaceae bacterium
GTGCCGCATTTGCGGCCGACGCCTGACCGTGTACGCGAAACCGTATTTAATTGGTTAGTCTCTGTATTGCCAGGCGCGTATTGTCTGGACGCGTTTGCCGGTAGTGGCGTCTTAGGATTTGAAGCCTTATCGCGTGGCGCGACCCATGTGGTGATGGTGGATGATTCTCCTTTGGTGATTAAAGTTTTGCAGGAAGAATTAACGCTTTTCAAAGCAACAACGCGTGCTGACATTTATCGCGCTAAAGCACCATTGCAATTAAAACAGCCGGAAAAATCATTTGATATTGTTTTTCTTGATCCGCCGTATAATGATAACTTACTTAAGCCAAGCTGTTTTTATTTGGAAGAACAGAATTTTTTAGCGCCACAGGCTTATATTTATTTAGAGTCACGTGATTTAGTAGATGAGAAAATGTTACCCACTAATTGGGAAATCATTAAAAATAAATGCGCAGGGCAAGTCAGATATTATTTAGCATTGCGCACAGCCTAAAACCTGTATAGATTACCCCTTTATTACAAGGTTATTGATTGTCATGACAACGAAAAAACCCCGCTTACTGACGGGTGATACGCCTACTGGCCGGTTACATTTAGGACATTGGGTCGGATCGCTTGAAAATCGTGTGGCTTTACAAGATCAATACGATTGTTATTTTATTATTGCTAATGTGCATGCGTTTACCACGAGAATGGATAAACCTGATGAAATCCGACAAAGTGTGATTGATGTCGCGACGGATTGGTTAGCCGCAGGAATAGATCCAAAACGTAGCACCCTATTTATTCAATCAGAAATACCAGCGATTGCGGAGCTTACATTTTTTTTTAGCATGTTAATTCCTTATCCGCGCTTAATGCGTAATCCAACTATTAAAGATGAAATCCGGGACAAAGGATTGGGAGACAATTATCCGTTTGGTTTTTTGCTTTATCCGGTTGGACAAGTCGCAGATATCTTGGCGTTTCGTCCTGAGATTGTGCCAGTGGGTGAAGATCAAGTGCCGCACATTGAAATGACCCGCGAAGTTGCGCGTCGGTTTAATCAATTATATCGGGGTGTTGATTCACATACAGAAGATAAAGACCACTTAAAAAAAGGCGGTTTGTTTCCTATTGTGGATATAAAGTTAGGTCGTACACGCCGATTGGTTGGTACAGGTGCGCCTGATGCGCAAGGTAATTTATTAAAAATGTCGAAGTCGCTCAATAACGTTATTTTGTTAAGTGATGATGCTGATGCGATTACGCGTAAAGTGATGGCGATGTATACGGATCCAAAACGGTTAAAAGTAAGTGATCCTGGTACGATCGAAAATAATCCTTTGTGGATTTTCCATGAAACATTCAATCCAGATCAGAGTTGGGTAAAAGAAGCGGAAGAGCGTTACCGTCAGGGAAAAACGGGTGATGTAGAGTGCAAGAAGCGTTTAATTGAAGTGCTGATCAACCTGATTGAACCAATCCAAAAGCGCCGAAAGCTTTATGAAAACGATCCAGGACAGGTATTGGCGCTATTGCGTGAAGGAACCCAACGCGCAAACCTTGTTGCAAATGAAACACTTACCTTGGCTAAGCAAGCGATGAAGCAGGATTATTAACTATCTCTTTTTTTCTGCTAGAATAATAGTTAGAACAGTGTGATTTGCGAGGGAAAAACGATGGTTAAAATTCCTGGATTAGATGACTTAAAAAAAATAGGCTCTGACTTGATTGATTCCGCTAAGACAGTTAAGTTAAGTGGTGTAGTTGATAAAGTGAGGGCAGGAATAGAATCCGTTAGCGGCAAAAAAACGGAAACAGAACCTGTTTCTACAGATGATCCACTTAAAAAATTATTACAAGAAACCAATACCACTTTAAATGAGCTTGCTGCTGCAGAAAGTGCACAGATGTCTTTAATTAAAAAATTGCAAGGACAGCTTCATACTTTGATGAAGACAGCGGAAAATTATCAAAAGAAAGTGCCAGCAGCACCAGAAAAATCGACAGAGGAAAATAAAAATATATGAATCATAAACCGCAAAATGATTTAAGTCCGTACCGTATTTATGGGTTGCCGCTTCTCGTGTTAATGGGATTAGTTGGATTGGCTGGCATTGTATTGACTGTGATAATGCAATTCTTTTTTTAAGATTTTTATCGTATCTTATCTAACTGTGCTTGCGCTTGTTTTTGAAATTCAAGCGGATGAGCAATGTAAGGAAACACATCATTATTGCCGCCGAAAGGATTAATGATGACCATTCCATAATCCAGCCATTGGCCTAATAAGCTTTGATTGACTGTCATATTGGATATCGTTGCTAATCGCAATTCATTAGAGTGACGAAAGAAAAATCCTTCCTTCATTAAGATGCGCTTATTGGTCACAACATATTCGGAAGTGATGTAATCTAGCCATTTATTCATTGCAGTGAGCAGTGCAACAGCTCCAGGGGCAATGGCTGCTTTCACTATCCAGGGATTAGGATTCAGTAAAAAAAATATCGCAGCAATAATCCATATTAACGGCGCGAAAAAAATAATAAAATGTTTTTTCGTACGATAAAATATTTGCTCATCGGGTAACAAGGTTTTGTCGATTAAACTCATAATCAGAATATCCTACGTTATCATTTTGGATTAACATGTAGAAAAACCACCGTCTGCCACAATCACCTCACCATTGATATAATTTGACTTGATCAGTGCAATGACAAGCTCAGCGATGTCATTGGGTTTGCCGGTTCTTTTTAAGGGGGTTCTGTTTTCAAATTTTTCTATTGCCGTGAGAAAGCTTTCAGTGCGCGGCGTGATAATTAATCCAGGAGCGATGGCATTTACGCGAATTTTTGGCCCTAGTTCTTTAGCCAATAATTTAGTGAGATAATTAATCGCTGCTTTTGCAACAGCAAAAGGTATTGCGCTAAAAACAGCTGCTGGGTTATCACCTGCACAAGAAGTAATATTGATAATAATACCATCACCTGATTTTTTTAAATGAGGAATAGCAAGACGCGTGAGGCACCATGTGCCAACGACATTCGTATTAAGTGTATCACTCCATGTTTCGTTGGAGAGTTCTTCAAGACGATGAGAAGGTAATCTGCCTATTGTTCCAGCATTATTGATTAAGAAGTCGAGCCGGCCATATTCGCTTACTGCTGTTTCAATTAATTTTTTACAATCCGCTTCTTCACGAATATTAGCTTGGCAATAAATGCTATTATTCAATTCTTTTTCAAGTATTTTTCCTTTTTGCACCGACGAAATAGAATTGATCACAACGCTTACGCCATAGCGGGATAACTTGCGTGCAATCGCTTCTCCAATTCCGCTGGTAGAACCTGTGATAATGGCAACTTTATTTTTTAACTTGGTCATAACCTATGGGTCTCCTCTTATATATGAAAAAACTGTGCGATTCCGGTCAAAAACATTTGCACGGCCATCGTAGTTAAAATCATTCCCATTAATCTTTCTACGGCGGTTAATCCTTTTTCACCAAAAATTTTACGTAGTTTGTCAGCAAAAACTAAAATGAGCGTGGTAATGAACCATGCAATAAAGAGCGCGAACATCCACAACCAAATATGTTTGGGCTGTTGATTGGCGAGTAACATCACCATGGTCATGGTGGAGGGGCCCGCTATTAACGGAACGGCAAGTGGCACAATGAAAGGTTCGCCTCCTTGTTTTATTCTTTGGTAAGTATCTTCATGGGGAAAAATCATGCGGATTGCAATCAGAAATAAGATGATACCACCCGCAACGCTTAAAGCGGGTTCAGAGATTTGCATGCCTTCTAGAATGAATTTTCCAAAGAATAAAAAAATCGTCAAAATAAAAAATGCAATACATGCTTCGCGTAAAATAATCAGCTGGCGTCGTTTAGGATTGACGCTGTTTAAGATGGTCAAAAACATGGGAATGTTTCCCAGAGGATCCATCACTAAAATTAATGTAATAGTTGCAATGTAAAGAGTCATATTTATAATCTCAACTATATATAGTAGGTAACATGGGATAGGTCACAAATAGCATCACATTTGACACGCATCT
>CAZAEO010000123.1:0-5152 GCA_964484285.1 uncultured Coxiellaceae bacterium
ACAAAGCCGAGTTTCCATGTTTTTCTGCGAAAAGCCGCATAACATGAGATACTAGGGTTTGTTGACAATTCATTTGCTCATGCGAAAAAAGAGGGAATTGAGACAAAATATTTGCAAATTTGAGGAGAATAGCAGAGACTATTTGACGAAAATTTGCAAATATTTTGGCCAATTCTACTCTTTTTGCAGCGAGTAAATGAATTGTCAACAGACCCTAATATTAATACCGCAGATAATGATGGCAACACCGCTTTAATTTGTGCTGCTATTAATGGTCATGCTCCTATCGTGAATGCCTTATTAGCCGTGCACTCTTCTTTTCTTCGATGAGCTAATATGACTTTTTATTTCTTATTTTTTGGGGCGAAAAGATTTTCATCTTTACTGTGTGTTGCTGACAAACTATTGTCATTAGAGGCTGTCGTTTCACGCGAAAAGTTAAATCTTGCTGCTCGTGCATCTAACATTTTATTTTTTTGTATTTCATTTGTTGTTTGATTTGTATCACTCGAAACTATTAATGGATTACTGGGCGAGTGCACTGCTGGTAATTTCGCTTCAAAAACAGGTGCTGATGAGGTTTGTGGCATGGAATAAGATGATAAATCACTATCTTCCTCATCTAAGCCTGTCACTGAAGGCTGCAACTGAGATTGCGTGGTTACTTGGCTAATTGGGTTGGTATGACATTCATCGTCATTTAATAAAGTTAAATCATTAAAATGAGTTATAATGTTTCTAGCCTGTTTATATCCTATTATGGAAGCTATTTTAAGTAATTGATGAGCAGCCTTATCAAATTCATCTTGAGCTTTCTTATTACAACCTATTCCTAGCGATGTTAATAAATTAGCAAAATCAAAGAATATACGTTTTGAAGCCTCCATATTTTGAATTTGATGAGTGTGATCTTGAATAAATCGAATACTTTCTGAAGCAGCACAAAATGAGGTATCAACCAACCCTTGTACCGTTTTTTGTTCTGCTGCGGGCGAAGCATGTTTTTTATTCGCTTCTTTTTCCATCGCATCAAAAAATGCTTTTAACTTTTGTTGATAAAAATCTTCTCCTTTAAACAAATCTCTTAGAGTGAGATCATTGTTAGCAAGGCTTTCTGCTGTTTCACCTTTTTTATTCGTAATAGTCGTATCAACATTTGCGCTCATGAGTTGCACAACAATATCGTGTAGTTTTTTACGAATCGCTAACATTAAAACAGTATCACCTTCCGCATTAACTAGATTTAAATCCGCGCCTTTAGCTTCAATTAAAGTACCAGCAATAGCGGGGCGATCTTTAGTAATAGAATACATGAGAGCCGTGTTGTTGAGAGCCGTGTTGTTGCCAGTCGCTTTATTAGAAGCAATATTGGGATCTGCACCAGCGGCTAATAAGGCATTCACGATAGGGGCATGACCCTGATAAGTAGCCCAAATTAAAGCGGTGTTGCCATCATTGTTACCTTGCGTATTGATATTAATGCCAGGCACGGCTAATAAGGCATTCACGATAGGGGCATGACCATTAATAGCAGCGCAAATTAAAGCGGTGTCGCCATTTTGACCTTGCGTATTGATATTAATGCCAGGCGCGGCTAATAAGGCATTCACGATAGGGGCATAACCCCGATCAGCAGCCAAAATTAAAGCGGTGTCGCCATTTTGACCTTGCGTATTGATATTAATGCCAGGCACGGCTAATAAGGCATTCACGATAGGGGCATGATCATTACGAGCAGCACAAATTAAAGCGGTGTCGCCATTATTATTATTTGCGGTATTGATATTAACAACATTATTCTGATTTTCGCTAATATACTTTTGAACAGTAGCTAAATTACCAGTTTTTGCCGCATTTATAAAATCATTAAATGAAACAGAACTCCAACTACTAAACATACACCACCTCATTAATTTTTATCATAAAATGAATTAAGCAACATTATACATAATGTACAAATAAAAAACAATATTAAAATTGTGTGTGATTGGAAAGGGGTGTGTATCTTTTGATTTTACTCAACTACCTGGTGGCCAGAGGTGGAATCGAACCACCGACACAAGGATTTTCAGTCCTTTGCTCTACCGACTGAGCTATCTGGCCAAAAATGCGATATTAAACCGATAGGTGCGGTCTGAGTCAAGTAAAAAATTATTCTTTCGGCGTATATCCTGCGGGTTTTGCGCTGCCATCTCCCAATAAAAATTTTTCCATTTCTATCGCAAGAAAATTGCGCGCTTTAGGGTCAAGCATGCTTAAGCGGTATTCATTAATGAGCATGGTTTGATGGTTGATCCACAATTGCCAAGCTTCTTTAGAAATAGTCGCATAAATTTTTTCACCCAATTTGCCGGGGTAGGGCGCTTTATCCAGACCCTCTGCTTCTTTATGTAATTTTGCGCATTGAATCATTCGAGTCATAAGTTCTTCAATAATTTTTTTACGGGCGCGGGTAAACCAATTGCCTGCGAATGATGAAGGTTATACCAAATTTGCTGTTCATTATCCATGATTTTACTAGGACGACTTTTGATTGTGACAAAGGCAGGTAAAATATCTAAATGAAAATGGCTAAACGTATGGCGGAAGGATTCGCCTAATGTGATAGCTTGGACAGCTAAGCGAAAACGTTGCTGGCAAATCGTTTGAACATCATGTAACGTGGAGAATCCAGTTGTTTCTGGAAAACTCCATAATCCGTTCCATACTCCCATTGCGGCGCGTTTTTCAAGCAGAGTGTGCTGTTGGTTTCGCAAAATCAAAAAAGTCGTTTGACGAACAGGAAGAATCTTTTTCGGTTTGGGGTGCGGTACATTTTTTTCAATACCTAATTTGTGAGCCAGACAAACTTTCTTAAATGGGCATATTGCGCAATGCGGTTTACCGCGAATACAAACTGTTGCCCCTATATCCATCATAGCTTGCGTATAATCTGCCACTCTTTTTTGCGGAGTCAATTTTTCTGCGATATGCCAAAGTTGCTCAGACGTTTTTTTTTCGCTTGGCCATGTAGTGATTGCATATAAGCGTGTTAACACGCGTCGCACATTACCATCTAAAATAGCGGCTTTTTTTTGCAATGCGATGCTTAAAATGGCGCCTGCGGTTGAACGGCCGATTCCAGGTAGAGATTGCAGTGTGATTAATTCAGTAGGAAATTTTCCTTGAAAATCTTGCAGTACTATTTTGGCGGTACGATGTAAATTGCGCGCGCGGTTATAATAACCTAATCCTGTCCATACATGTAAAACAGCATCTTCATTTGCATTTGCAAGTGTTTGCACATCAGGAAAACGCTCCATAAAACGCTGAAAATAAGGAATGACAGTGCTCACTTGCGTTTGTTGCAACATGATTTCTGATATAAAGACGCGATAAGGATTTTTTTCTTGTTGCCAAGGTAAATTTTTTCGGCCACATTGATCAAACCAATTTAATACAGCACGTTGAAATACGAGCGGTGAAACGTTCACTAAAATAGTCCAGTTAAATCGACGATGTTGTTTAAAAGACCCTGTTGCACAATATGTTTTGCTGCAGTAATCCCGGGTGCAAAATAGCGATCTTGTTCGTAAAAAGGAATTTCTTTGCGTACCAGTGCCAGCACTTTTTCCAATGCGGGCGACGTTTTAAGTGGCCGACGAAAATCAATCCCCTGACAAGCAGCTAATAACTCTATTGCAAGGATTCCGGCGGTATTATTTGCCATGGGCAGTAAGCGGCGTGCTGCATAGGTTGCCATGCTGACATGATCTTCTTGATTTGCAGAGGTGGGTAAACTGTCTACGCTTGCTGGATGTGCCAGTGATTTATTTTCACTGGCGAGCGCTGTTGCCGTATATTGAGCAGCCATAAAGCCTGAATTGATACCTGAGTTATTCACTAAAAATGGCGGTAAACTACTGAACTGCGGGTCAATGAGTAAAGCAATACGTCGTTCTGCAAGTGCGCCGATTTCAGCAATGCTTAATGCAAGCGTGTCGGCTGCCATGGCAACAGGTTCGGCATGAAAATTACCGCCAGAAATAATTTCATTTTCATCAGCAAACACGAGTGGATTATCGGAAACCGCATTTGCTTCAGTTATTAACGTAGTCTGTGCAAATAAAATATGTGATAAACACGCCCCCATCACTTGTGGTTGACAGCGCAGCGAATAGGGATCTTGTACTTTATTGCAATTTTCATGTGATGCAAGAATGGCGCTGTTGGTTAAAAGTTCTTGTAAGATTTTAGCAACAGCGGTTTGTGTCGCATGGCCGCGTACTGCAGAAATACGTGCATCAAATGGTTTTATGCTACCTAATGCGGCATCAACGGATAATGCGCCTGTGATAAGGGCAGCAGTAAAATTATTTTCTGCAGCAAATAATCCTAACAATGCTAGCGCAGTGGATGCTTGCGTACCATTTAATAAAGCTAATCCTTCTTTTGGAGCGAGCGTTAGGGGTTCGAGATTCGCAATTTTTAAACCTTCTTCAGCAGGTAGAATTTTTCCTTGGTAACGCACTTCGCCAACGCCAAGTAACACGGCACTTAAGTGTGCCAATGGAGCCAGATCACCTGAAGCACCTACTGAACCTTGTGAGGGAATGCAGGGATACATTTTCTCATTGAATAAACGTATTAATGCTTCAAGGGTTTGTAAACGCACGCCCGAAAATCCGCGTGCCAGACTATTTATTTTTAACAATAAAATAAGACGAACAATGGGATCAGAAAAAAGTTCACCGGTACCGGCAGCATGTGAGAGGATGAGGCGGTGCTGCAAAGTTTGCAGGTCGTCTACATTGATGCGTGTATTTGCCAATGAACCAAATCCGGTATTGATGCCGTAAACAGTTTTATTCGTAGCAACAATTTCAGCTACTTTTTTTTCAGCAGCAAAAATCGCATCAAGACAAGTAGGATCAAGTTGTAATGTTATGGATTCATTGAGTAATGTTTTAAGATCGGACACATTTAATTGTCCAGGCTTGAGTGTGAATGAATGAGACATAAAATGAAGTGTCCTTATAAAATCATCGGTAATTTTAGATGATGTTGCTTTGCACATTCAATGGCTATTTCATATCCCGCATCAGCATGACGCATAACACCGCTTGCTGGATCATTCGTTAAGACACGCTCTAACCGTTTTGCTGCAGCATCG
>CAZAEO010000124.1:0-5131 GCA_964484285.1 uncultured Coxiellaceae bacterium
GCCCCATGCCGCAAACGCGTTTTGTCACCCAAAAAGCCTTTGCGCAGGGCCTTAATCCGGTTGTCGTCATCAATAAAATTGATCGCCCAGGCGCACGTCCGGATTGGGCGGTTGATCAGGTCTTTGATTTATTTGACCGCTTAGGCGCAACAGACCGACAATTGGATTTCCCGATTGTGTATACCTCCGCATTACTTGGCTATGCCAAACTGAATTTAAATCAGCAAAGCGAAGACATGACACCGTTATTTGAAACGATTGTGAAACATGTACCAGCACCGGATGTCGATCCAAATGGCCCGTTTCAAATGCAAATCAGCACATTGGATTATTCCAGTTATGTAGGAATGATTGGGATTGGACGCATTAAACGTGGTCAAGCGAAAACAAATATGCCGGTCACTGTCATTAATCGTGAAGGAAAAACCCGTCCAGGCCGTATATTACAAGTCTTGGAATATCTAGGGCTCGAACGCAGCGAAGTCGCTATGGCCAATGCGGGCGATATCGTTGCCATCACCGGTATCGACGCATTAAAAATTTCGGATACCTTGTGTGACCCTGCCAATGTTGAAGCATTGCCGCCGCTTAATGTCGATGAACCCACCGTAAGCATGACATTTCAAGTCAACACATCACCTTTTGCTGGCCGCGAAGGAAAATTTGTAACGAGCCGCAAAATTCGTGAACGTCTGGAACAAGAATTATTGCACAATGTCGCATTACGTGTAGAAGACACCAGTGATCCTGACAAATTCAAAGTCTCTGGCCGTGGCGAATTACATTTGTCGATTTTAATTGAAAATATGCGACGCGAAGGTTTTGAATTGGCTGTATCACGTCCTGAAGTAATTACCAAAATGATAGACGGTGAATTACACGAACCCTACGAAACCATGACCGTGGACATCGAAGCAACACATCAAGGTGCCATCATGGAACAACTCGGCAGCCGACGCGGCGAATTGAAAAACATGATGTCAGATGACAAAGGCCGAGTACGTTTGGATTATGTTATTCCAGCACGTGCACTCATTGGTTTTCACACAGAATTTTTAACGCTCACCTCAGGCACAGGATTGCTGTACCATGTGTTCAGTCATTATGGGCCTGCAGTAAAAGGTGAGTTTGCGCAACGCCAAAATGGTGTGCTGATCGCAAATCAACAAGGCGTTGCGTTGGCTTATGCGCTGTGGAATTTACAAGAGCGTGGCCGCATGATTATTGGCCCGCAAACAGAAGTCTATGAAGGCATGATTGTCGGCCTTCACTCACGTGATAATGATCTCGTGGTGAATGTATGCAAAGCAAAACAACTGACGAATATTCGTGCTGCGGGTTCCGATGAAAATATTATTCTAACGCCGCACATCAACATGTCACTTGAACAAGCATTAGAATTTATTGACGATGATGAGCTGGTGGAAATTACGCCTAGCACGATTCGGATTCGTAAGAAATTTTTGAAAGAACACGAACGGAAGCGCTCTGCAAAAACCGCGGGTTAAGAAGCGCCTCCTAAAGACGACTATTGTGCTCGGGGAGAGCGAGGTGGAGATGGTGGCACCGGACTACTCGATCGCGACGTAGAAGGCGATGAATCGCTGCTATCATTAGGTGATGTTATTGATGGTTCTGTTAACACAGGAATAAATCCACCATTCGCCGCGATTCTCGCGGTTGAAGACAATCTCCATTGCTGCTCTCCGTCACGATTCGTTATTCGTTGCGCTGCTTGAATATCTTGATGCACTTGCTGTATCGCTTTATTTGCTTTACTCACTCGATGCTTGCCGATCAACCCGAACGCTGTGCTGCCAACCACTGCACCTGCGCAACCTAAGGCAGTGGTTGCTTCTACCGCTGTTGTAATACCGAATTTTGCAAGAAACCCGCCTATTGCCTGAGTCACTCCCGGACTTGGAATGAACGCAATCACTATTCCAATGACAGCTAACGCAACACCACCCCAAAATGCCCATTTCAGTGCGCTGGTTTTTTTATGGGTAGCTTTTTGCCATCGATTCATTAAGCTCAAACGTTGTTTTGTATTATTTACTTTTATATTTTTTGGATGAGGCTGACGCAACGTATCTAAAAACAAGCCTCTATTTTCTGCTGTCTCAAGCGTTACCTTGTGTTGTTTAAGTGTAGCTAGATATTCCGGTGTTATTGCCACACATCCCCAATTATATTTACCTTGGGTGCTTAAAGGACATTTCCCTTGCTCTGTTTGTTCAGCATGCAATTCTGGATCATTAATTTTACGCACTAAAAAAGGAGATAATTCGCCTGCTGCCCCTATTTTGCTATGTACTTCACCCGTACGTAAATTTTGTTTTCCATACGCTGCCGTCTCAACACCCACCATGAGAAAACCATTACGACTATCATCGTAAATATACATATGGCCCCATTGGCCATCTCCTGCTATTTTTTGAGGATTACCTTGTTTATCTAATATGGAATTACCCTGGCTATCTTTTGCTTCATTCCCGATTCCACCAATCGGCAGATCAATGCCCTTATGCTTTGAAAGACGCTTAGGTGTAAATAAATCGTAAAGAAAACCTAAAATAACCGATTTTTTTTCTGCAATATAACCATCCGCATCCACTCCGCCGCGACGATGGGTCGCATATTTACGAGAATAGATATTTGCTTTTTTTTGTTCTTTATCTTGATTAAAAACGTATTGAAAGAATGCTGCACGATCATTGCCACTAAGAGCAGTCAAATCAAAGCGAACTCTACCGCCATGCATGAGATATTCACTGACCGAATAAGCCGCATCGGGGGCTAAACCATTTATCGTGAGATCACCTACCGCAATAGCTTGGTACACACGCGCAAGAGCCAACACATTCGGAGTAGGCGCTAGGACAGAACCTTTTATTTCATACTCTTCTTTTGGCTTACTCGTAAAGGTTTGCTCTAACAACGTATTAAGTAATTCTACCTGACGACCTTTCATGCTTTCTCCCCTCTGTCTTTGAAAAATGGGGGAAGAAAAACTTCCTTTTCCAACTTACCCCTTCGCTTATTTTCAGTATAAGCAGAGATTCTTAATAAATTATTAACATAAGTAAACACTAAGTTTCCGCTAATAAAGCATTAAGCTTCTTTTTGTATGCTGATAGAGAGAAAGTGCAAAACGAGGCAAAAAACCATGAAAAAGTTACTAGGTATGTTGTTAAGTGTTGCATCAATCAATCATGCAATATATGCAGACGATTATGCTGCCGCCAACTTAACCATCAAGATGACAGGCGCTGGTCGAGATAATACCTATTTTTTATGTGTCGCAGGAGTCGGTTGTGTCAGCATTGAAGCAGCTAATCATGGAAAAATATTCCCATTAAACCCAGGCACCGTTGATCATATTTACTTAATTAATTCAGGTAACTTTCGACGCTATTCACAACCCTTACCCAATTCATGTCATGTCAATATCAATGCTAATCAAACGCTGACTGTGCACGGAAATATCGTGAAAGAAGCAAACGATAATGTTTATATTGATCACCTTAAGTGTGCCGTAGGCTAACACGACTGCTCTTATTGAATCGATCAACTAACATACTGCAAACCGTATTACTCGTCACATTTAATAACGTGGCAGGCGGATCGATGAGCAGACTGATGGCTGCCATCAGAATCAAAGTTTGCGGTGGAAACGCATACACAGATAAAATCAACATTTCTCCTACCATCCCGCCGCTTGGAATAGCACCCATGACCGTACCAACCAATATACTAATGAGACATGCCATCATCAGCACATCCGCCGAAGCAAATGGCATATGCAACAAACCAAACAAAAAAGCGATTTTCACTATCCCACCGAGCACCGATCCATCTTTATGAATAAGTGAACCTAACGGTATGACAAGTTCATAAATTTTTTCTGTCACACCCATTTGTTGGGTTGCTTGTAAGTTAGCAGGAATACTGGCTGCGCTACTGCATGTAGCAAATGCGGTGACCGCTGGTAACGAAATATTTTTCCAGAATATTTTGACGCCCCATGTTTTATTCGCAAGATAGGCATAAAACGAAAGCGCAAACACAAAATAAATCAGCGCAGAAAAATAATAAACTAGTGTTACATGAAGATAGCTCTCTAATAATGTTGAGCCCATATCGCCAATTAATACCGCAAAATAAGCGAAAAAACCAATCGGGGCATAATACATAACATAGGAGACAACTTTCATCGAAACATCTTTACCTGCTTGTAAAAATGCCGCGAATGATTTGGCTTTTTCGCCTAAACTTGCCGTTGCAACGCCTACCAAGATAGAAATAATAATCAAAGCCAGCATGTTTTCGCGAGAAAACAATTTAAGAAAATCAGAAACAGTTAGCATATTAACGATGTGTTCGCTCAAATTGATCGACATCATTGGCATGGAAGTTGCAAGCGGCAGTGTCATCCCTTGACCTAGTGGAAACACCATCACAACGATCAACATGAAAATAGCAGCGATGATGCTCGTGAACAAAAAAACCAGCAACATTTTAATAAAAATTTTTCCGATATACGTGAGCTCGCTGATAGCAGATGCAATGCTAAAAAAAACCAGCGGTGTCACCACAGTGAACAGGAGATTCAGAAAAATATCGCCCAATGGTTTTAACACATGGGCTTTAGACCCTAAAAAAATTCCAGTCAGCGCACCTAAGAAAATTGCGCATAAGAGAAGTAATAAAAAAACATGTGATTTTATTTTCGGGTAACTATTTTTTATTAACATTGTGTATCCTTCATTGTAGATATCGAAGGTAAATGACAAAAATTTCTATAAAACAAAAAACCCCCGATATTTCTACCGAGGGTTAGGGAATAAAAGCCTGGCAATGACCTACTTTCACATGAGAGACTCACACTATCATCGGCGCAGAGCAGTTTCACTTCTGAGTTCGGAATGGGATCAGGTGGTACCTACTCGCTATGGTCGCCAGACAAGCTAGACATTTCCTCCCTTTTCAAAGGGAGGTCAGGAGGGATTTTTTATCGCATTCTAAAATCCCCCTCTGTCCCCCTTTTTCCAAGGGGGATTTATTTTTAATACCACTGTTAAAACCATTTGGGTGTTATATGATCAAGCCTCACGGTCAATTAGTACTG
>CAZAEO010000125.1:0-5095 GCA_964484285.1 uncultured Coxiellaceae bacterium
GCTTTTTTAGCGAGACAGTACTCACCTGTACGGTGAGATAAAAAAGCAGGAAAAAGATTCTTAGATTCAGTGCAGTAGACCTTCGCAGCAGGTTACAACTGCCGAATTTAGGTTTATGGTTTCAGTTTAAACTTTCGAAACATACCGCACTCTTTGTATCCTAACCGTTGATATAAAGGGTATCCCTCACTTGATGCTTGTAGCACAGCGATGTGATAGCCAAGCTCTTTTGCGCGTTTTAAACGATATTGCTGCATGGCGGCGCCATAGCCTTTTCTTCGCTCATCGGGTGCAGTTGATAGCCAATGCAGTCCGGCTACTTGTGCAAAGTAACAAGATAAGCCGCGCACGACCGGTTTGCCATTGGCATATCCAACGTAAAATTCAATTGGATCATCATCAGTTAAAATCGATGCAATCCAGGAAAAGTATTTTTTAAACGCAACTTCATCATTAGCTAGCACAAGTGCAAAATCATGCAATGTTTTTTCATCGCTTGCTCGAATAATTTCTAGCTGTGGAATGAATGGAGCATGGCCATTCCATGCGTCAAGATCGAAGTACATTGCAGTATTGTTTTCCGTATTTTGATAACCGTTACGCTCTAACTGTTCTGGCAAATCATCAGGCTTATCAAAAGGACTAACCCACCAAGAGAACGGAATATTTTTATGAGCAAAATAATTTGTTATTTCCAAAATTTTTTTATTAGCTTCTGCTGAAGAAAAGTCAGCATCCAATACAAAATTAAAAGTGTCGTCAGGTAGGCCAGAGTTGACGATGGTAAAACCTGGTATGCGTATCAATTCAACTTGATTTAGGTATTGCGCAAAGTGTGTCATATGCACATTAAGGTTGGTTACCATCGCTTTAACTAATTTCTCATACGACCAATTTTTGGCTGCTGTCCCGGTATTTTCTCTGAGGTAATCATTTTTTCTCTTAGGCCAGAGCTTTGCTTTTGCATCTATTTCTTGAACCAATTTATCTTTGCCGAATACATAACTGTTCATGTCATCTGAAAATTGTTTTGCGAGGTTTATTTTAAGTGTTGCGTAAGCTTTCGCATCTGCTGGATGTTGAATAACATAATCTCTAAAGTTGACATGGCGTTTAATTTGCGAACTACCTCTTTCATGGATATGTAAATGAAAGCTTATGTTGTTATCTTGTCGTCTAATAAAAAAGCTTCGGTGAGGAATAATTTGGCGTCTAAGATTATGGTAATTTAGGCTGCTTAATTTTTCTTTTATAAAATCGATTTGGTCTAGGTCATCACAAACTAACATCATATCTATAACAGGCTTGGCAGGCATGTTAGGAATTGCAGTGCTACCAATATGGTAAATTTCTTTAAGTTGATTACCTAAAGCATTTTTAATGCGATTGGCTTCTTGTGTGAAGAGGTCAGGCCAATGAGGGTCATAAGGCGCTATTTCTACTTTGCGTGGATTTTTCATTCGATAGAGAACATGTGGTAAATCAGCATGGAGAATATCTCGTTCGTATTGTAAGCCTGCTTTTTCCATAACGCATTGAGATGCTTTATTTGTAGTGAGTGTGAAAGAAACAATGTTGTCGAGTCGAATTACTTCAAAAGCAATTTCAATACATGCTTTAGCCATTTCAGTAGCCAATCCTAATTTCCAAAATTGAGGCATCAAAGCATAACCTAACTCTATTTCCTCATGGCCTCCTACTTCCACGCGACGTAAACCAGCGCAACCAACCCATTCTTTTGTATCTTTTAAATAAAATAGCCACAATCCAAAGCCATTTTCTTTCCATTGATTTAAGTTCCATTCTAAGTTATCACGAGTTTGTTCTTCAGTACGTAATCCACCCAGTGTTGTCATCACTTGAGGGTTTGTATGCATGCTAGAAAACTTATCTAGATCACTAGACTTAATTTTTTCGGCCAACAACCGATCTGTTGTGAATGAATCAATCGATTTAAATTGCGTAATAGTTTTCATTATGTATGAATACCATTTGAATATGTCTCTAGCGAAAATCGCCCATTCTCAACAATTAAAATTGCATGACCATCTTTCAGGTCGGGTAAGTTTATATTCCACATTTTTTTGAACCAATCATCTTTTTTCGGAATGTCCTTCTTAATAATATCGTAAGCCAAAATAGCTTCTTCGGATAGACGCCCTAATTTATACTGTTCTTCTATAAAGGTAGTATCAACTTGCAGCCAGTTTAATGCTTCATCCATTTCATGAATGGTAAATTGATTCCATACACAGGCAAATGGAGCACTCATATGCCCACTAATCCAAAAATTTGGCATGAAGTGCAGCATTAAACGAGTGAGGAGTGGCTCTTTGCCTGGGCTTACATGCGACACGAAAATTGATGGTTCATTTTTTTGTTTAACGTGATTATACAGCACACCAAATTGATGCAGGGTAGACCACACTTTGCCACCGTTGCCAGCAACTGGCTTGTCAAAAAGTTTGTTGGTCGCTAGAAAATTACCGCCCAACCCATAAAGAGAAAATTCTAATTTCTCTTTATGGTGGAATTCGTAAAAATTATTTTCATCAAGCAAGTGTAAATTGTGAATCTTTAAATCCTTCCGAAGGTTTTTCAATACTTGAACATCTTCATGATTTCCCCAGACGGAATAAACGGGAGCAGTGAATTGTTTTTTTCCAGAAATGTAGTCAGGGAAATCACCCAATAACTGATGCTTCCTTACAATATCAATGAGCTCTTCACGTTTACTTTGTTTGTCGATGCTGTATTGACGCCAAAATGGCGAGTGAGAGACTAGTAGGCGCAGTTCGCGCGGACTTAGTCGAGTTAGGCTTTGTTCATCATAAAAACCAAAGTCGCCAGCATGAATAACAAAATCAGCTTTTGTCTGTAAGATTTTTTCGTTGATAGTATCTATTGTTCCATGTGTGTCGCTAATCAAGAGAATTCTTCGCATTTTATTACGGCCTAGCTAAATTATTTTAATGTTTTACCTGCACCACAAAATATCAATTTTTATTTCATCAAGATTTAGTGCCTTTGCAATTTTAAGAACAGTCGCTCTTCTTGGCATAGCATTCGAATTAAAAAATCTAGATAAGGAGGGCTGTGGTATTCCAGTTAACTCGGCTAGTTTGCTAATACCACCTTGTTCCATTACTTTTTGATATAAGCTATCTTTAAAGGCTCTAATATTATTAGCAATAGCGTCTAGGTCGTTAAATTTGACATATATTTCTTCTGATGTTTCTTTTTGATTACAAGCATCAATCATGTCTTGAATATCAGAAATGATTTCTTCTTTTTCGTTTTTTTCGTCTTCTTCAGACCATAGATTTAATAAATCAGCAACGCCCTCAAATTCTAAGGCTGTTTTTATAGCGGTTACTATAAAAATACTGGATAATTTTTCTTTTTCCATCTTGGCTGCGATTTTAAATAATTTTACTTCATTAGAATAATCGTGATTATTTCTAATAAATATTTTTCCATGAGAAATGGTTTGATGTTGTTTGGTTTTAGCTTGTGCTGTCATGTTGGTTTCCCCCATCTTCCGCAAACTGTCTGGTATCCCTTATGTTGTTAATTATAGCATATATAACATAAATAACAATTATATCGTTTATAGATATGCTATGTTATTGATTTTAAAGTTAGAACTCATTTAGGTGTTTATCTTTTACAACAACTTTTCAATAAAACGGATCGTCAAATTGAATATGATGTAAAAGATAATGCTGCTTATCGAATTTTCTGCGGGCAAGGTATTGTAAAAAAGCAGGAAAAAGATTCTTAGATTCAGTGCAGTAGACCTTCGCAGCAGGTTACAACTGCCGAATTTAGGTTTATGGTTTCAGTTTAAACTCTCGAAACATACCGCACTCTTTTTAAAGCATCACTATCAAGTGTGGCATACTCGCCACCGCTCAATGATAAATGCAATGACTCATTTGATTTCTTCGCTCGCTGCTTATGCAATTAAATCGCTAAAACTTTCAGCTATCAAATTAATTGGAACGACACGAAATAGTGAGGGAGATTGCCACGCTATCGAAATTTATCTCGTCTTCTTTAATTATTTTAAGAAAACGTTAAGAATTCTTCAGTTATCATGCATCGGCATTAAATTTAATTGGAGAATTGCTAAATGACTAGCCCAAGAAACAACTCAACAACAGCCACGATTAACCAACAACAAGCTGATATTACTCTTCCACCAGATGCGATTATTGCAATTAATAATCCATCATCATCATCATCAACAGCAGAAAATAACGATGAATCACTCACCGCGCCATTACTACCTACTGCATCACCTCTTGAACAATTAGAAGATATTAAAGCGTGCATAAAAATTTTAGAAGATGATAAAGTTCTCTCAGATAAATACCGTAACGCAAATGCCAAACGGGCAGCAGGATTTGCCCTTCTCGGTGCATTTTTTGCTCTGATTCCTTTTGTACATGATCCTTCTTCCAAAGCTGAAGCGATTGGAACAAAAGCAACTGCGGAGGTGTTTGCTGGTGGATTTACTCTTAGCGTGATGAAAGAGCTGTTTAATTGCTTTTATTATCAGCACGCCACTTATCTCTTTAATCAATTATCTGACGAAAAACAAAATGCATTAAAAAATCATTTGAAAAACACGCGTTTCAACCACCTAATACAAAACTCAACTAATGATGATAAGCTATATGTAAGTAACCTGTTAGACGCACTCTATAGCGAACAAAAAAGATTGCAGCCTAAACAGGCTAATCGCTGGTGCTTATTTGGTAGAAAAACCCAAGGTGAGCAAAAGCATGATGAACCTGAACAAAAAGCACCGCTCAGTCCCTCAAAGAAACAATAATCCGTAAGTCCTACACCGCCCATCACACGCAGACAAATTTGTCTGCGTGAGAGGTTCATTGGCGTTTAACCCAAGTGTGTGCTGGCCAGCAAACCCCCATAATCCAAAAATCCAGCCATGCCAAAATATCCGAATAGAAGCATCACAGAAACCATCATCCTAAATTCGGCAGTTGTAACCGTAGCGAGAAGAGCTAATGCATTGAAGATAAGAATTTTTTTCCTGCTTTTTTAGCGAGACAGTACTCACCTGTAC
>CAZAEO010000126.1:0-5058 GCA_964484285.1 uncultured Coxiellaceae bacterium
TTTCATCTCAATTCCCTCTTTTTTCGCTACGAGTAAGTAATTGACGACAGGCCCTTATGCCATGCTTACCTTAGACGGTGATGATGGTATTAACGGAGAAATTTCTCGTTGTCGTTGTTGTATGGCTTTTTCTGCATAGTTCATGATACGGCCTGGCACCGTGCAGCATTGGAGAAAACTTGGCGAGAAAAAACCACAATATACATAGTTACATGCAATAGGTTTACTACAGTTACCCGGATTTGGAATATTAACAAATGTTTCGAGAAACCACGCTGTAGTATCAGCGCAATTGTTACAACATAGATTTGCATTCTCTGAAAAATATTTCTGATTCCATTTTTCTATGATGTCATCCATGTTCTCATCAATTTCAAACACAAGATCTTTATTTGCTTCCTTAATAAGATTCAAATAGGGTTCACAATCTTTCTGCGCCCTTCTTATAGGAGATGCCCATCGATTAATATTATAATACATCGCGCCATTATCTGTTTCTTCTTTCAAGACAATTTCAACATGGATGGACTTACATTCAAAAAATTCTAAAACATGCACCTGAATTTTGCTCATATTCTCCTCTGTTTTTTATAAATTTATGAATCAATCCTTAAAAACTCACATTGATTTTTTCTATTTCTTTAATAAGATCTCTTAATTGCGCTGCTTCTTCAAATTCAAGATTATGCGCATGCTCATACATTTTCTTTTCAAGTTCAGTTATTTTAGCTTGGCGTTGCTCAACAGAAAGCGCCATATATTCTGCATTTTTCTCAGCTACTTTAGGATATAATTTGCCACGCACCGCATTGGCCGCATAAGCTCCTTCCATGATATTGCGCACTGCTTTTTGTACGCCACGCGGGGTAATATGATGCACTTCGTTATGTACCTTTTGTTTTTGCCTGCGTCGTTCCGTTTCTTTGATTGCCCGTTCTATTGATCCTGTTACGCGATCTGCATAAAGAATTGCCTTGCCACGAATATTGCGCGCGACACGGCCAATGGTTTGAATGAGTGATGTTTCTGAGCGTAAAAACCCTTCTTTATCAGCATCCAAAATCGCAACGAGAGACACTTCAGGCATATCTAGCCCTTCACGCAATAAGTTAATTCCAACCAATACATCAAAATGTCCTAAACGTAAATCACGGATAATATCAACACGCTCCACCGTACCGATATCAGAATGCAAATAACGTACGCGCACATCATGTTCTTCCAAATATTCAGTCAAATCTTCTGCTAATTTTTTCGTTAAGGTTGTGACTAAGACACGCTCATTTGCTGCCACGCGCAGAGTAATTTCAGAAAGCAGATCATCCACCTGAGTACGTGCAGGACGCATTTCAACTTCCGGATCTAATAAACCGGTAGGACGAACAATTTGCTCGACGACTGCACTTGAATATTGATGTTCATAATCACTTGGTGTTGCTGAAACAAAAATCGTTTGTGGCGCACGCTGCTCAAATTCGTCAAAACGCAATGGGCGATTATCTAATGCGGAAGGTAAACGAAACCCATATTCCACTAATGTTTCTTTACGTGAGCGATCCCCGCGATACATGCCGCGTAATTGTGGTACTGTCACATGCGATTCATCAATAATTAATAATGCATCTTGCGGTAAATAATCAAATAACGTAGGCGGGGGCTCACCTGCCTGTCTGCCTGATAAATAGCGAGAATAATTTTCAATGCCAGAACAATAGCCTAATTCATTCATTAATTCTAAATCATATTGTGTACGTTGTTCTAAACGCTGCGCTTCCACTAATTTGTTTAAATGACGTAGTTCTTCTAATCGTATTTTTAAATCAATTTTAATTTGATCCATCGCTTCAATCACACGTTCTCGTGGGGTAACATAATGTGATTTAGGATAAATCGTTAAACGCGGCACACGTCGCGATATTTCACCCGTCAATGGATCAAAAAAAGCTAGATTTTCAATTTCATCGTCTAATAATTCAATGCGTACCGCTTCTCTATCAGATTCTGCGGGATACACATCAATGACATCACCGCGCACGCGATACGTTGCACGATATAAATCAACATCATTGCGAGTATATTGCAACTCTGCCAAACGCCGTAATAATCGGCGATGATCAATTTTATCGCCACGATCTAAATGCAACACCATACTTAAATACATGCGCGGATCACCTAAACCATAAATTGCAGAGACCGTGGCAACAATAATGGCATCTCGACGTTCTAACAAGGCTTTCGTTGCAGATAAACGCATTTGCTCGATATGCTCATTGATTGATGCGTCTTTAGCAATATAGGTATCTGAAGAAGGGACATACGCTTCAGGTTGATAATAATCATAGTAAGACACAAAATATTCCACTGCATTTTTCGGAAAAAATTCCTGCATCTCGCCATACAGTTGCGCAGCCAGTGTTTTATTAGGCGCCATAATAAGCGTAGGACGTTGTACTGCTTCAATGACATTGGCAATCGAAAAGGTTTTACCTGAACCTGTGACACCGAGTAATGTTTGATGACTCAAACCCTGTTTAAGGCCGGTAATAAGTTGCAAAATAGCCGAAGGTTGATCACCGGCAGGCTTGAACTGGGCTTGTAGTTGAAAAATTTGTTGAGTCATGAAAAACGCCTCGTCTTATTTGAGGCGTTTTGAAATTGCATTAGCCTCTTTGTGACATTGGGATTTGAATATCGGTAGGATAATCATACGCAGAACCATCTACCACATCGACGCCCGCACCAATTATACCGCCAAATACCACATTCCCAAACGCCATTCCTTTGGTTTTTGACGCAACACTTTTGACTGTTTTGGGATAGCCTTTCTTTTCACAGTCCACAATTAAGTCCTGATAACTGCGATGCACGGTAACAGAACCTGGCGTGTTGCCGACGTACCATTTTCCTTTATCGTTTTCAAGCGAACAGGTTGCACCTTTTGTAGGAGTCGTATTCACAGAGACGCTTTGATTGGTACCATTCACGATAGATGCACAGCCTGTCAAAAATGATAAAGCCATACTGATAGTAAATATAAAGAAAATGTTTTTCATGTTAGTTTTTCCAAAGTTTTGTAGGTTTTAAATTTTACAATAATATAATAAAAGTGTAATTTTTGTCAATTAATAAGGGCTTAATAAGTCTTATGTTTGCTATTTTGATAATACTTGACGCACTTCCTCCACAAACCCAAATCGGCTCATATCATGCATCCGCATGGGATAGAGCACTCCATCTAAATGATCGCATTCATGCTGCACGATGCGAGCATGATAACCTTCCGCTTGGCGATCAATTCTATGACCTTCTGGTGTTATGCCCGAATAACGTATCGCTTTACAACGCGATACTTGCCCCATTAAACCTGGAAGAGAAAAACACCCTTCCCAACCTATTTCTGTTTCATCCGTTAGGAACTCAATTTCTGGATTAATGAGCACTGTGAATGGAATTTCATCAGGATGACCGCGCAGGGTGGCTCGTTCGAATGGAAGATGAAAAACGACCATACGCCAAGCTTTAAAAACTTGTGGGGCTGCAAGACCCGCCCCATCCAATGCATGAAATGTCTCAATAAAATCATTCAGAAACGCTTGAACATCGGGTGCTGCAATATCTTTTACTTCTTCTGCGCGTTGCTGCAAAATAGGATGCCCCATACGGGCCACTGGCAATATCATATTCTTACGACCTGCTCTCATAGAAAAGCAGGTATTGTACAATAAACCACTCATTTTATGGAGCATATTCAGTATCATGATGAAAGAACTCGCCGACCGCGTACAACGCATTCAACCCTCTGCTACCTTAGCAGTAGCTGCTCGCGCTAATGAACTGATTGTAGCAGGCAAAGACATTATTAATCTAAGCTTAGGTGAGCCTGATTTTGATACGCCTGACTTCATCAAAGAAGCAGCAATTAAAGCCATTCGCGATGGGATGACGAAATATACAGCGGTTGATGGAACTATCGGTTTAAAAGAAGCGATCATCCATAAATTTGTGCGCGACAATAAATTAATTTACGAACCCGCACAGATTATTGCTTCATGTGGCGGCAAACATAGTTTATATAATCTGTTTGCCTCATTACTGAATCATGGGGATGAAGTGATTATTCCTGCTCCTTACTGGGTATCTTACATCGATATCGCAAAATTAATGAATGCAACACCTATTGTTATTTATGCGGATCTTGAGCAACACTTTAAAATAACGCCAGCTCAGCTTGAATCAGCCATTACAACAAAAACACGTTTAGTGGTACTCAATAGCCCATCCAACCCAACTGGCATTGCCTATACTGCTGCTGAATTAACCGCTCTAGGTAAGATATTATTAAAACATCCTCATATTATTGTCGTGACCGATGATATTTATGAACATACTTTATGGACGAAAGAACCCTTTGTGAATATCTTAATGGCTTGCCCTGATCTCTACGACCGTTGCGTAGTAGTCAATAGCGTATCCAAAACCTATGCTATGACGGGTTGGCGTATTGGTTATGCAGCCGGTCCTAAAAAACTGATCGCTGCAATGAAAAAAATTCAATCACAAAGCACATCGAATCCGACCAGCATTGCACAAGCAGCCGCCCAAGCTGCCTTAAACGGGGATCAATCGTGTGCTGCCATCATGACCAAAGCATATAAAGAACGACATGACTATACAGTGTCTGCTTTGCGAAACATGCCAGGAATACAAGTTCAGCCTTGTGACGGTACGTTTTATAGTTTTCCTTCCGTCAAACATATCATTAAAAATACCTCACCTATTAACAATGACCTCGCGCTAACTGAATACCTTTTAAACGAAGCAGAAATTGCGGTCATACCAGGCTCTGCATTTGGCGCTGAAGGCTATATCAGAATTTCTTATGCAACCGGTATGGATAAAATAAAAACTGCTATGCAGCGCATGCAGAAGGCCATTGAAAAATTATCAAAATAATATTGACGTTAATAAAATCCAATATTAGTATGCAGATCTCCTCATGTGAGCATTCCCCGGTAGCTCAGTCGGTAGAGCAATTGACTGTTAATCAATGGGTCACTG
>CAZAEO010000127.1:0-4945 GCA_964484285.1 uncultured Coxiellaceae bacterium
TATCTCGATTATCTGCTTTTTCGCTTGAGCTAAGAGATATTGAACAGGCTCTAAGGATCATTCCGATGCTGTTAACTCTTGTTCAAGCCGCTTTTTGCGTTCAGCAAAATTCGGTAATGTCACGTTTAATTCGAGAATAGAACATCCTTCTTGGCGATCTAACTCAATTTTCACGTCTTCTTTATTAATGGGTACGTATTTTACGATCACATCGATTAAGTCTCGTTGCAGTGCCGCCAAATAATCCGGTTTATCGCCACGCTGCACACGTTCATGCGCAATAATAATTTGTAAACGTTCTTTAGCCACTTTAGCGGTTTTTTTCGGCCGCTGAAAATAATGCAATATTTTAATAATTCGTTTTTGAATATTCATATGGCCTCTTTCTCCTTAAGGCTAAATAAACGTTTTAGCCAATGGGGTTTTTCTTCAACAAAACGATGCGGTAATTCTTCTCCTAAGAACCGCGCAATTGCATCTGCATAAGCTTGGCCTGCATCACTTTCTTTATCCAAAATAACCGGATCACCTGCATTGGAAGCACGCAATACAGCGGGAGATTCTGGAATCACGCCTAGCAAAGCAATAGATAAAATTTCATTCACATCAGAGATACTCAACATATCGCCATTCGCAACTCGCTTTGGGGAATAACGAGTTAAGAGCAGATGTTCAGTCACAGGTTCACGGCCTTCTTCAGCACGCTTTGTCTTGCTCGATAGTAAACCAAGCATGCGGTCTGAATCACGCACGGAAGAGACTTCTGGATTAGTCACTACAATCGCATGATCAGCAAAATACATGGCTAACTGTGCCCCACGTTCAATTCCAGCAGGTGAGTCACAAACGATATAATCAAATGTGTTGCTTAATTCCTCTAACACCTTGGCAACACCCTCAAAGGTAAGCGCATCTTTATCACGTGTTTGTGATGCGGGCAAAATATATAACTCTTTGACATGTTTATCGCGAATCAATGCTTGATTAAGATTCGCTTCTCCACGAATGACATTTACAAAATCGTACACAACTCGACGTTCGCATCCCATAATTAAATCCAGGTTACGTAAGCCGATATCAAAATCAATCACAACCGTTTTGAAACCCCGTTCAGCTAATCCAACCGCAAACGATGCGCTGGTTGTCGTTTTACCCACACCGCCTTTGCCTGATGTTACTACGATTATTTTCGCCACGTTGTATTCCCTCATTCAGTTAACAGTAGTTCCCGTTTAAAGCTAAGAAATCGTCTCAATTCGCACTTGTTCTTGCTCCAGATAAATCTGAATCATACCATGACTTTCAGGTAATTCCTGCATATCTTCTTTTGTCAAATAATAACCGGCAATAGAGATTAACTCAGCGCTGAGTGTGCGGCAAAAAATCCGTGCCTGCTTATCTCCTTGTACACCCGCTAACGCTCGTCCGCGTAATGGTCCATATACATGAATATTACCATCAGCCAGTAACTCTGCGCCTGCACTCACCGGTGCGGTCACAATTAAATCGGCTTCTTTTGCGTAAATTTGCATACCTGAACGTATTGGGCTTGTCACTAATTTAGCAGGATGCCTTGCATGAACTGTTTTTTTATTCGTTTCTGCTTGGGTCAATTTACCAATGGTTAAAGTAGGCAGCCCATTATCAATTGCTGCCTTAAGTTGTTCAGGATCGCCATTACGCACTCCAATTGGAACAAGATTATTAGCGAGCAGAATGACTTTCAATTGAGCAAAATCAATAGAACTCAACGTATTAATTTTTTCTAAATCAATAACAACAGGTGCGCCTAAAAAGAAATTAGGTGCTCTCGCCACCGTTTCCGCCAATTGTATGTTTAAAGCATTTAGATCATAGCGAGTTATTTGTAAAATAGAACAAGGCGCAAAACTGGTTTTGAACTGAAAACACGTTTGACGATCTGCAACTAAGGTGGTCGTCATCATTATTAATCCCTAAAATTTTCAAATTGTAATGGCAACTCTAATTTAGCTTGACGTAAAAAAGCAATTGCTGTTTGCAAATCATCCCTTTTTTTGCCCGTCACCCGTACTTGCTCACCTTGAATGGCGGCTTGTATTTTCAAATTAGCTTCTTTGACAAGTTTAACAATTTTCTTTGCGTTTTCACTATCAATTCCTTGTCGTATTTCAACGAGTTGACGTGCTTCATTTAATTTCACATCAGGATCTTGGTATTTAAGTGAACGCACATCAACCTGTCGTTTAGCGAGCTTGTTACACAGAATTTCATTGACTTGTTTCAATTGAAAATCCGTCGGAGCAATGAGCGTAATGGTATTTTTTGCTAACTCTACACGTGCATTTGTGCCTTTAAAATCAAATCGTGTATTAATTTCACGATTTGCTTGGTCCACTGCGTTCATAACTTCATGGTTATCAATTTTAGAAACCACATCAAATGATGGCATATCCTTCCTCTTCCTTATACCTGTTGCTGATCAATAGAAATCTTCTTTGACATCCTCCTCGGCATAAATGCCGAGGATTCCTGCTGCTCTCATGCTATATGGGCATGAGCAACTTCGGCGGGTTCCTGATTCATCGAGCGGCCTTGTTGCACCGTCTCTCCACAGGCTAACCGGGCATGTCCTGCCCTTAAAATATTGATTGCAGCTACATAATCCGCATGATATTGATAGCCGCATTTTACACATAAAAAACTTTCTTGTGTCTTGCGATTATCAGCACTCACATGCTGACACTTGGGACAAGTTTGACTGGTGTAGTGAGCATTCACTGCAATCACATCACCGCCAAACCAACGCTGTTTATATTCCAGCTGCCGTCTAAATTCATACCATCCTTGCTCTAAAATGGATTTATTTAAACCGCTTTTGGCTCGCACTCGTTTACCGGGAGATGCTAATGTACCTGCAGCACTCTGGCTCATATTTTTTATTCGCAAATCTTCAATACAGACTAATGCGTGGTTTTTGCATATTGCAGTACTGACTTTATGGGAATAATCATGACGAATATTTGCTATGGTTGCATGCAGACAACTGATTTTCGTTTTGAGCTTTTTCCAATTCTCACCGAATTTTTTCTTTTGACTCATTTTGCGTTGATATGCAGCTAATTTTTTTTGGTGCTGTTTAAAACTATTAACTGAACTAAAAACAGTGCCATCCGATAACGTGGCAAATTGTGCAATACCAACATCCACACCAACCGATGTTGAAGCAGAATGGATTGGAGCGTCAACTTCTCGTTCTGTTTGAATGCTGATATACCATTTATCAGATCGACGACTCACAGTGACTTGACTGATTTCTCCTAATACTTCTCTGCTAGAATGATATCGCATCCAACCCAATTTAGGCAAATAAATGCGGCTATTCGCTTGATCCAATTGAACACCTTGAGGAAAGCGAAAAGAATCATTTATCCCTTTGCGTTTAAATCGCGGAAACTCGGCGCGTTTTGCAAAAAAATTTTGATATGCTCTTTCTAAATCTTTTAATGATTGTTGCAAAACTTGAGAATGGCACTCTCCTAACCATTCACTCTCTGGATCCTTTCGCCAAATCGTGAGCTCTTTACAAAGACCAGCATAATTTAATTTTTTTTCACCCTTTTCAAATCGTGTTTTTTGCAAAGCCAATGCTTTGTTATAAACAAAACGACAAGAGCCAGCAAAGCGGGATAATTCTCGTGCCTTTCCAGAAGATATTTTTAAACAAAATTTAAAAGCTTGCAGTCGTTTCATGTACAAAATATACTTTTGTCTATGTGTAAAATCAATCAAATTCGATCGGGAAGACATTGCATATTCAACATGCATGTGCATTTTGTCTTTGTGACAAAATATCGCAAGAAAATTTTTACTAAAAAATCACTTAATATTTTACACATTATTTTTTATAAAGTCTGTGATGATTTTGAAGCCACTTTAGTTGAGATGGATGGCGAGAATGATCATGTGCATTTGTTAATTGAATATCCACCTAAAGCGGCTGTCGCTTCTTTGGTTAACAATTTGAAAGGTGTTTCGAGTCGTTTATTAAGAAAACATTTACCTTCTATTACTAAAAATTATTGGAAAGATGCGCTTTGGTCACCGAGTTATTTTGCAGCTTCCTGTGGTGGCGCGCCGATTAATATCATTAAGCAATATATTCGACAACAGAAAACGCCAAATCGCATTAGACGCCTTCGGCGTCTTCGCTATCCATCCTCAGCATAAATGCCGAGGCTTTTCGCGCAAGATCTGGTAATCGATACGTTATCAAATCATGAATCGCAACTATTTTTATTGCGTGGCGTGTCGCAAACTCAATCAAATCAGGCAACCGTGCCATACTGCCATCCTCTTTCATGACTTCACAAATAACAGCTGCGGGCTGTAATCCAGTTAATTGTACCAAATCCACACTTCCTTCTGTATGGCCGGGCCTTTCCAATACGCCTCCCGCCCGTGCTTGAATAGGAAAAACGTGTCCAGGCATAGAAATATCTTCTGGTGTAGCATTGGGATCTACTGCGACTCGTATGGTTTGCGCGCGATCATAAACAGATACACCTGAACTGACACCCTGTGCTGCCTCGATTGAGGTAGTAAACATTGCCTGATTAGGCTGTTTATGACGCTCTACCATCAACGGAATTTGCAGGCGCTCGACTATTTCTTGGGCCACTGTCAGGCAAATCAATCCTCTCGCATAGTTGAGCATAAAGTTAAGTGCTTCCGGCGTTACTTTTTCTGCAGCTAAAACCAAATCACCTTCTTGTTCACGGTTTTCATCATCTACCAAAATAACCATGCGGCCTTGGCGTAATTCGGCTACTGCACACTCAATCGCTACGAAATGTGTCACTCACCTACCTCACTTTCAACATATAACCTAATGAATTTAGTACAAATTATTAACTCATGTTACGCAGTTTTTCGCAGAAAAACATGGAAATTCGGCT
This sequence comes from uncultured Coxiellaceae bacterium, assembly GCA_964484285.1. Lineage (GTDB taxonomy): Bacteria > Pseudomonadota > Gammaproteobacteria > DSM-16500 > DSM-16500 > CAZUQP01. Next base: position 4,938 of record CAZAEO010000127.1, read on the forward strand.
TTGTCATC
>CAZAEO010000128.1:0-4854 GCA_964484285.1 uncultured Coxiellaceae bacterium
TAGAGCAGCAGGCTTTTAACCTGTTGGTCCTGCGTTCGAATCGCAGACGACCCACCATCGAAGTTGCATTCTATTTTTTTAACCTTTCTAAAATGTTATCCTTGAAGTATTCCAAAACGTCCTTATGTGTATGCATATCACATGCTCGTTCGAGGTGTTCAATGCGAATGGATAAATTAACCAGTAAGTTTCAAGCTGCTTTAGCAGATGCGCAATCCATGGCATTGGGACGGGATCATGCGTTTATTGAACCTGTACATGTCATGAAAGTCCTGCTTGATCAGGAAGGAGGCAGTATTCGGCCTGTTCTGATGAAAGCGAATGCGAATATTGCGGTATTACGTTCAGCATTGGATGCTGCAATTAATCGTCTGCCACAAGTGGAAGGAACGGGTGGTGAAGTGCATGTGTCAAATGATCTGAATCGCTTATTAAACCTGACCGATAAACTCGCGCAAAAACGCAAAGATCAATACATTTCCAGTGAATTATTTTTGTTAGCTGCAACAGAAGATGCGGGTGTATTAGGGGAATTGTTACGTAAAGCTAGTATCACTAAACAAGCAATAGAAAAAGCAATCGAAGAAGAACGAGGGGGCCAAACAGTGCAAGACCCTAATGTAGAAGATCAACGCCGTGCATTGGAAAAATATACCATTGATTTAACCGCACGCGCTGAACAAGGGAAGTTGGATCCTGTGATTGGTCGGGATGCTGAAATTCGTCGCACTATTCAAGTGTTATTGCGTCGCACAAAGAATAATCCTGTATTGATTGGTGAACCGGGGGTGGGGAAAACAGCTATTGTTGAAGGATTGGCGCAACGTATTGTCAATGGTGAAGTGCCAGAAGGGTTGCAAGACAAACGCTTATTAGCGTTAGATCTAGGTGCATTAATTGCGGGCGCTAAATTTCGTGGGGAATTTGAAGAGCGACTCAAAGCTGTGTTGAATGATTTGGCCAAGCAAGAAGGACAAATCATTTTATTTATCGATGAATTGCACACCATGGTGGGTGCAGGTAAAGCGGAAGGTGCAATGGATGCGGGAAATATGCTGAAACCCGCTTTAGCGCGCGGTGAATTACATTGTGTTGGTGCGACTACATTAGATGAATATCGTCAATATGTAGAAAAAGATGCAGCACTTGAGCGACGTTTCCAGCGGATTTTAGTGGATGAACCATCCGTGCCCGACACCATTGCTATTTTGCGCGGTTTGAAAGAACGTTATGAATTGCATCATGGTGTTGAAATGACGGATTCAGCTTTAGTTGCTGCAGCAACCTTATCGCATCGTTACATTTCTGATAGACAATTGCCAGATAAAGCGATTGACCTTATTGATGAAGCAGCAAGTAACATTCGTATGGAAATTGATTCCAAACCTGAAGAATTGGATAACTTGGATCGCAAAATCGTGCAATTAAAAATTGAGCGCGAAGCATTAAAAAAGGAAACGGATGACGCATCCAAAAAACGTTTAGAAAAATTAGAAAAAGATTTGCAAAAATGGCAAAGTGAATCAGACAAATTAGAAAGCATTTGGAAAAGTGAAAAATCCGCTTTACAAGGTGCGCAAACTATTAAAGGCGAGTTAGAGCGTGCACGTTTAGAATTTGAAACAGCGCGCCGCGCAGGTGATTTAACGCGCATGGCAGAATTACAATATGGCCAGATTCCTGAGCTCGAAAAAAAATTAGCGACAGCATCCTTAGCTGAAAAACAGGAAACGCAATTACTACGCAGCAAAGTGACAGAAGAAGAAATTGCGGAAGTCGTGTCTAAATGGACACATATTCCAGTCGCAAAAATGCTAGAAAGCGAGAAAGAAAAATTATTAAAAATGGAAGATGCATTGCATAAACGCATTATTGGACAAAGCCAAGCAGTAACTGCTATCTGTAATGCAATTCGCCGTTCGCGTGCGGGGCTGTCTGATCCTAATCGTCCGATTGGTTCATTTTTATTTTTAGGCCCAACCGGTGTGGGTAAAACAGAATTGTGCAAAGCATTAGCTGCTTTTTTATTTGATACGGAAGAAGCCGTGGTTCGCATTGATATGTCAGAATTTATGGAAAAACATGCTGTGGCGCGGTTGGTAGGTGCGCCGCCGGGTTATGTGGGTTACGAAGAAGGGGGTTATCTGACTGAATTAGTGCGTCGTAAACCTTATTCAGTCGTGTTGCTCGATGAAATGGAAAAAGCACATCATGATGTCTTTAATATTTTATTGCAGGTGTTGGATGACGGGCGTTTAACTGATAGCCATGGGCGAACGGTTGATTTTCGTAATACCATTATTGTGATGACGTCTAATTTAGGATCTGAATTGATTCAAGACATTGCACAACATGGCGATTATTTTGAGATGAAAAATGCAGTATTGAAAGTAGTGGGACAACATTTTCGTCCAGAGTTTATGAATCGTATTGATGAAACAGTCGTGTTTCATCCATTGGATAAAGAGCAAATTAAAGACATTGCAGATATTCAGTTTCAACGTTTGCGTATGCGTTTAGCAGAAAAAGAATATGGTTTAACAGTAACAAATGAAGCATTGGATTATTTAGCGTCGACCGGTTATGATCCTGTGTACGGAGCAAGGCCATTAAAACGTGCCATTCAGCAATACGTTGAAAATCCACTTGCTCAAGAAATTTTATCAGGGAAATTTTTGCCGGGTGAAACGATTCAAGTTGCTTTTGCAAAAGGGAAACTCGTTTTCTTAAAAACAACGGTAACAGTTTGATTAAGGATGCGTTATGTACAAACATATTTTATTTGCAACAGATCTAGCGGATGATACCGATTATATTCTTACCAAAGTACGTGGCATGCGTGGTTTTACCGGAGCTAAATTAAGTTTAATTCATGTGGTGGAGCCTCTTCCTGGTTATAGCTATGCGTACTTGGGCATTGAAGATATCGAAGGGCAGTTAATTGAAGAATCAAAAAATGCAGTTGCAAGACTAGCCACGGATCTTGCCGTAGACCCTAAAAACCAATGGGTTGAAGTGGGGCCCACTAAATTAAAAATTCTAGAAGTAGCGCAAAATATTGGCGCTGACCTCATTATTTGCGGTAGTCATGGTCGTCACGGCTTATCATTATTGCTAGGATCCACTGCAAACGCGATTTTACATGGCGCAAAGTGCGATGTATTGACGGTGAGATTACCCGAGTAACTTTCACATGGAATACAAAGATTATTACAAAATCTTAGGTGTCTCACGCGACGCAAAAGAAGACGAAATCAAACGCGCCTATCGCAAGTTGGCGCGAAAATATCATCCCGATGTCAGTAAAGAGCCCAATGCAGAAGAACGTTTCAAAGAAACGCAAGAAGCCTATGAAGTCTTAAAAGACCCCAAAAAACGTGCTGCGTATGATCAGCTTGGTAGTCATTGGCAGAGTGGACAGGAATTCAGAGCGCCGCCTGGCTGGCAAGGTTTTACGGATTTTGCTGGCAATGGCACTACTTTTGAAGAAATGAACGCAGGGGATTTCAGTGATTTTTTTGCTTCTATTTTTGGGGGCGGTCATCGAACTCAGCACGGATTTCGTCAGGCACGGCATGCGGATTTTTCAGCGCGCGGCAGAGATGAGCACGCGGTGATTCATATTGGTTTAGAAGAAGCATTTCATGGCGGATCTAAAACCGTGACATTGCAAATGCCAGAAATGGATACGCATGGTCAGGTGCGTCAGCAAACACGTACCTTAAAAATTACAATCCCTAAAGGTATTGTATCAGGCCAGCAATTACGGTTAGCTCATCAGGGTTCTGCGGGTAGAGGAAATGCACCTGCGGGTGATTTGTATCTTGAAATTCAAATTAATCCACATCCTATTTTTTCTTTGCAAGGACGTGATATTTATTTAACGCTACCTGTGACGCCGTGGGAAGCAGCTTTGGGTGCAAAAATAATGGTACCTACATTGGCGGGGCCTGTTGAAATGAAAATTGCATCTGGAATGCAAGCGGGACAAAAATTGCGTTTAAAAGGACGTGGATTACCAGGGAAACCTCACGCGGGTGACCAATATGCATTATTACAAATTGTGACACCACCTGCAGAAACCGCGGCAGCGCGTGCATTGTATGAGAAGATGGCGCAAGAAATGCCATATAATCCTCGTAAGAGATTATAGGAGATCAGTATGCCAAGGCGTGGCAACACAACTATTTTACACGTCACTGTCGAAGAAATCGCAGAACTTAGCTTTGATGAAGTGTGTGCAGTCTGTCAAGTTTCTTCTGATTTCGTGATGGAATTAATTGCGTATGGCACTATTGAGCCTGAGGGTTTTTCCATGGAAACCTGGCGTTTTGATGCAACACATCTACATACCATTCGTACTGCTATGCATTTGCATCATGATTTAGAAGTGAATCATGCAGGCATTGCATTAGCTGTTGATTTAATTAATCAAATCGAAGAATTACGTACCGAGCTTGATTTGACGAAGAAATATTTTAGAACATAGCAATTGCAGCGGGGCTACTTCGTGACACGAACTGCATTATTAAACACTTGCTTTGTTTTGAATTGTCCGGATGTTGCATAAGTTTTGCAATGCTCTCGTTTTTGCTCGCCATAAGTTCGCCAAGCCACTCGCCTGCCCGCACCGCGTACCCCAAGGCTCCACGCTGCCGTAATATCCTAAATAAAAATCCCGGCCTAAACGCGAAGATGAATTGTAGAAATAGGAAGAGTCGTCAAAATTATTCAAAGACCGAGGCGGAATAATTTTATCATCAACTAAAATACCAATACCATTTCTAATGACTTGCGCATCGCGCGACGATACGTTGCTTTGCAGCAATCCAAAGCCATTTACCCAAAATACAT
>CAZAEO010000129.1:0-4822 GCA_964484285.1 uncultured Coxiellaceae bacterium
GCTTTTTTAGCGAGACAGTACTCACCTGTACGGTGAGATAAAAAAGCAGGAAAAAAATTCTTAGATTCAGTGCAGTAGACCTTCGCAGCAGGTTACAACTGCCGAATTTAGGATTATACTTATCCACCGAAAAGAATCTTGTTGATGTTGAAGTGAAAAAATTAAGGAGAGACAATGGCTTTTGGAGATGTCATCGTATTGCTTGCTGTAATAATGGGGCTCGCATATGTTCAAGTTCCTATTATATTGTGGACATTAGTTATCGGATTTGTTTTGTTTTTGATAACCATTTTCGGTAGTGTGGGTAATGTATTTTTAGGATTCTGTTGGATAGTGTTTATTGCAGCAGCTCTGTTTGCCAATCTCACAAAAATTCGGCAACATTATTTTACCAAACCACTTGCCGATTTTATGCATAAGCACATGCCTGCTATTAGTAAAACAGAAAGAGAAGCAATTGATGCAGGTGATGTCTGGTGGGAGAAGGATTTATTTTGTGGTCGCCCGCAGTGGAAAAACTTTCTCGCTATACCTCAGCCCCAGTTAACCACAGATGAACAACAGTTTATTGATAATCAAGTAGAAACCTTATGCGGTATGTTGAATGATTGGCAAATTGTTCAACACGATGGAGACATGCCAAAAGAAGTGTGGAGTTATCTTAAAGAAAAAGGGTTCTTTGGCATGATTATTCCCAAAGAATATGGGGGGCGCGGTTTTTCAGCTTATGCACATTCTACAATTGTCACTAAAATTGCTACTCGCAGTGTGAGTGTAGCTGTCAATACGATGGTGCCCAATTCATTGGGTCCAGCTGAACTGTTATTGCATTACGGTACAGCAGAACAAAAGCAACATTATTTACCGCGCTTAGCGATAGGCAAGGATGTACCTTGCTTTGCCTTAACAGGGCCTGAGGCGGGAAGTGATGCGGGTTCTATTACGGATGCTGGCATTGTGTGTCATGGAGAATATGAGGGCAAGAAAGTATTAGGTATTCGGTTAAGTTGGGACAAACGTTATATTACTCTTGCGCCAGTTGCCACTGTATTAGGTTTAGCTTTTCGTTTATATGATCCTGAACATTTGCTTGGAAAAAAAGAAGATATTGGCATTACATTATGCTTGATTCCCACATCGCATCCGGGTGTTGGAATTGGTAATCGCCATTTGCCATTACACATGGCGTTCATGAACGGTCCCACACGTGGCCAAGATGTATTTGTACCCATTGACTGGATCATTGGTGGCCCAAGTATGGCAGGGCAGGGTTGGAGAATGTTAATGGAATGTCTTTCAATGGGACGCGGTATCTCTTTGCCTGCCTTAAGTACAGCATGCGGTAAATTAGCTTATCGTATGACAGGTGCTTACGCGCGTTTGCGCAAGCAATTTAATACTTCTATCGCGCATTTTGAAGGAATTGAAGAAGTCTTGGGCGATATTGCTGGGTTAACGTATCTTTTAGAGTCTTGTCGTACTATGACAGCGGGTGCAGTAGATTTGAAAATTAAACCTGCTATTGTCACAGCGATTGCCAAATATAATATGACAGAAATGGCACGGAAAGTGATGGCAAATGCCATGGATATTCATGCTGGACACGGTATTCAAGTCGGTCCACGCAACATGCTTGCCCATCCTTATATGGCTATTCCAGTGAGTATTACCGTTGAGGGGGCAAATATTTTAACGCGTAATTTAATTATATTTGGTCAAGGTGCAATACGTTGTCATCCGTATATTTTGCAAGAAATAGAATTATTTTCAGGAAATAGTTCTTCCGACAATATTAAACAACTTGATAAGTTATTATTATCACATATGGGTTATGTCATGAGTAATGTTGCGCGCAATCTCTGGTGTGGTTTAACAGGGGGTAAATTATTATCTTCACCTGTTCATGGACCAACAGCTCGCTATTATCGACAACTTACACGGATGAGTACCGCGCTTGCTTTGTTGTCAGATGTTTCCATGCTTATTTTAGGTGGTACGTTAAAACGCAAAGAGCGTATTTCTGCTAGATTAGGTGATATGTTAAGTCAACTTTATTTGGCGTCGACCGTGCTGAAATATTTTCAAGATCATGGTCAGCCCGTATCTGATCTTAATTATGTTAAATGGTGCATAGAAAAATGTTTGCATGATATTCAAGTTGCATGTAATGAATTATTGAATAATTTTCCTTTACCCTGGTTAGGCAAAGCATTACGTTGGTTGATTTTTCCTTTTGGGGCCGTGTATCATCGACCTAATGACAAGTTGTATCATAAAATCGTTAAATCGATGCTTGAACCTTCGCCATTTCGTGATCGTTTAACACGCTATGCCTATGTAGGTAACAGTGAAAGTGATCCAGGTAATCGCATTGAAACTGCATTTGCACAACTTTCTACAGTTGATCCAGTCTGGAAAAAATTTCAAAATGCATTACGCAATGGTACATTGCCTCGTCTTGCTTCTTTTGATGAGCGAACCCAGGCTGCAATAGAAAAAGGAATATTAACGCAGGAAGAAGTGCGTATACTAGGCGAATTTAATGCATTACACAGAGAAGTAATCAAAGTAGACGAGTTTTCATTTGATCTTAATACAGTACTAAGCTAGGGAAGAATAACGATGGATACAAAAAGCAATACGAAACACGAAGTTTATCTAGTCGATGGGGCCCGTACCCCATTCTTGAAAGCACGTGGTAAACCAGGCCCTCTTTCAGCATCTGATTTAGCAGTAAATGTTGGAAGAGAATTATTAGCTCGTCAGCCGTTTATGCCTACTGATTTGGATGAGGTGATCATTGGTTGTATGATGCCCAGTCCAGATGAAGCCAATATCGGGCGCGTCATTGCGTTACGTTTAGGTTGTGGTAAATCAATGCCTGCCTGGACTGTGCAACGTAATTGTGCCTCCGGAATGCAGGCCATTGATAGCGCTGTCGCAGATATTGCATCAGGACGACACGATCTTGTGTTAGCGGGTGGTACTGAAGCGATGAGTCGTGCACCGCTGTTATTTAATCAAAAAATGGTGAATTGGTTGTCTGGTTTATGGGGCGCGAAAACAATGGGTGCTAAGTTACAGCGACTCGCTCAATTTAGACCAGGCTTTTTAACACCTGTTATTGCTCTAATGAAAGGATTGACAGATGCCACCATCGGTTTATCAATGGGACAAACAGCAGAAAATGTAGCCTATCGTTTTAATATTACGCGTGAACAAATGGATGCATTTGCTATGGAAAGCCATCAACGTGTAGCGCATGCACAAGATAATCATTATCTTTCCGAAGTCAAACCTGTATTTAGCTATACGGGTGAATATGCTGTGTTAGATGATGGTGTGCGACGTGATACAGCGATGGAAAAACTTGCCACGTTGAAACCTTTCTTTGATAAAAAATTTGGAAGTGTCACAGCTGGAAATAGTTCTCAAGTGACCGATGGTGCTGCACTGGTATTACTTGCAAGTAAAGAAGCTATTAAAAAATATAATTTGCCTGTGCTTGCACGCATTGTAGATACGGAATGGTCAGGGCTTGAGCCAGCGGAAATGGGACTGGGTCCTGTTTATGCTTCAACTGCTTTGTTGCGTCGTTATAATTTGCATTTAGACGAAATTGATTATTGGGAAATTAACGAAGCATTCGCAGCCCAAGTGCTTGGTTGTTTGGCTGCATGGGAAGATGAAAAGTACTGTCGTGACTATTTAAATATGGATAAAGCATTTGGCAAATTAGATAAAAATCGTTTGAACATAGATGGCGGAGCTGTTGCGTTAGGCCACCCAGTGGGTGCAAGCGGTGCGCGTATTGTGTTGCATTTAGCACATGTTTTAAAACGCCAAAAAGCACAACGTGGAGTTGCAACAATTTGTATTGGTGGTGGACAAGGCGGTGCAATGTTAATTGAAAATGTTTCTGAGGTAGGAGTATGAGCAGGATGCAAACTTATAAACACTGGCGATTAGAAACCGATACCGATCAAATAGCGTGGTTGTATTTTGATAAACAAAATGCATCTGTCAATACAATCGATCGAGAAGTCATGGAAGAATTAGCGGATGTGCTTAGCGCACTCGCGCATGATACGGAACATAAAGGTTTGATTATTGCTTCAGCAAAAAAGAATGGCTTTATTGCGGGCGCTGATATTTCGCAATTTAAACAATTTAGCGATATTGATGACGCAATAATGCTGCTAAAACGCGGCCAGACTATTTTTGATAAAATTGAAAATTTAAAAATGCCGACCGTTGCTATGATGGATGGATTTAGTATGGGTGGGGGTACGGAATTAGCGCTCGCTTGTCGTTATCGAGTAGCAGAAGATGGCCCTAAAACACGTATCAGCTTGCCTGAAGTTAAACTCGGCATTCATCCTGGGTGGGGTGGTAGCGTTCGTATGCCGCGTTTGATTGGTGCATTAGAAGGATTGAACTTAGTGCTATCAGGTCATGCGATTAGCGGTAAAACAGCAGCCAAATTAGGTGTAGTGGATATAGCAGTCCCGAGACGTCATCTCGTCAAAGCAGCAAAAAGTTATGTATTGCAAAAACCGAAACCCCATCAAGCAACAAAGTTACAAAATTTAATGAATAGCAAATTAGTGCGTCCTTTATTAGCCAGTTTAATGCGTAAAAAATTGCGTGCGAAAATAAGCCCTATGCATTATCCCGCACCGTTTGATGCATTAAATAATTGGGAGCGAGTAGGTGTTTCTGATCATGCAGCAGCCATGGATCGAGAAGCCAGAAGCTGTGGCAGATTATTTTTTAGTGATACCTGTCATAATTTAGTGCGAATTTTTTTCTTACAAGAACG
>CAZAEO010000130.1:0-4767 GCA_964484285.1 uncultured Coxiellaceae bacterium
GTTGGCCTGAAAACACGAAAACTTGCTACAATAAATTCGACAGTCAATGTCAGATTGAGTTTAGATTTTTACAACTTAACGTATTCCGGGTCGCCGTCCTGTATTTTCTTTTTGGCCTTCAGGGTGCATTATTTCTTCTATGTTTTGTATTAATACTTCTAGAGCATCTATTTTTTCTTGAATTTCAGAAAACGAATTGTCTGCTGCGCCCTCAGTATTACATTTGTCAACGAGTTCTTGAACGCTTTCTTTTAGTTCATTAATATTTTTTTCATCGAGCGAATTTTTCTTTAAAAATGAAAAATTGCCAGCTATTTTTTGGATTAATGAATTGTCTTTTCCTCCTGGAGAATCTTGTATCTGTTTGAGAATCAGATCGAAATTATCGAATAAATCCTTTAGAACGGCTACTTCTCCTTTTTGTTCCCCCGTTTCTTTAGGGAAATCCAGCGCATCTTTCTGTTCCTCTTTTTGGAGGATATCTTCCGGTTGTTTAATTTCAGGCGCCTTTATTTCCAGAGGTTGTGCGGATAGTATTCGATTCGGAATAGAATGCATGGCTTCTAATGTTAACTCTATTTCTTTAATAAGATCAGAATAGACGGAATCCTTTTTGATGTTAGCAGGTACCTTATCCTGAATGAGGATGAGCATTTTTTTTAGATCATCAGATGAAAAAGAATCAGGCTGATTATTTATATTTTTCGAGGTAATGGTTAGGATTTCCAAAGGAACAGGATCTATTTTTTTTTTAAAAAAAGACCGCGAATTATTACTAGCTAGCGTTTCTAGCGTTTTGATTCTTTCGTGTAATTCAGAAAACAATGAACCCACTGCCTTTGCAAACAAGGTGTCATATTCTTTTTGGGTTTTTGGATTACCCAAATCGCCTTTTATGATGGCTTGAGCAGCATCTTCACGGTGCACAGTAAGCAGATATCGTAATCCTCTTGCTTGACATTGTGCTTTGCTTAAATCGGCAAAATAGACTGGATTTTTTAAAAGATTCTCAATCAGCAGCATCTTTTCTCTCGATGGAAGTATTTTCATTGGGTGAGTTAAATGACTTAACTGTTGTACTTCCCAGTCAATAGCAGGTAACGCACGGCTTTTTAAAACATATAGATTATCTCTAAAATTGTATAAAGAATTTAGAAAAAAACGCTCCTTATTATCCATCACTGCGTCATCAGGAAATTTTTGTTTTATGATACGGACTGCCTTATCTAATGTAGCAATCAGTTGAGTGCAAATTTCTAAGTAAGCTTTTATTGCTTCTTCATCGTTTTGTTTGCCTTCTGCAAAAATAGCGCTGTCCCTTAAAAATTCTATTTGGTCCTCGAAAAATGCAAGAAATCGTCCCGAGTTATTGATGACTTCTTCTTCCGTTTTTTCAACAGCGTGATAAAGACGTTCATATTCCTGACCTATTTGTTCTTCTTGATCCTCGGTTAAATTTTTGTTATGGGTTATATATCCTTCGTAAACATCTAGTTCTGTATCAGCATATGCGCTATAACACTCCACAATAAGAAAAGGGGCAGTTTTTGCAATATGGGCGAGTGACGCAAAAGGTTGGGACAAACAAATTAAGTGTAATCCGTTCGGAATGCCTTCATGCTTAGCAAGCGCATTGATTTTTTCCTTAAGAGCAAGTGCGCGCGTTTCTTCGCTTGTTTTGTCCCACAAAAGACGCCATGCTTTTTCAAAATCAGGTAGCATCACACCCGCACAGATTAATCCATTGACCTCGATATCCCCTCCCAACTCTGGAACTTGGATAGGAAATCGGGAATTCACAAAAGCATCAACATCCTCCCTTGAAAGAGAAGCAAGTTTCTCTAGCACCTTGTTCTCTTCTTTTTCCTCTCTGAAAAGATCATAAAGAGCTCTCACAGCTGCTTCTGTCTGATGGCGAGACTCCATAAACAAGCCTCCTGATATTAATACCCATTTTCCAGTATAGCAGGAGTAAGAGGGGCCCTAGATGTATCAATGGAAAGCTTAAAAATACGTTACTTTAATTTTCAATCAGTTAACCCAATGCCCTTCAAAAGCAAAATCATAGGGATCGACTACACTCTATATATAAATAACAAAAATCCCAAATTTGTCTTTTTTTACTTCAGCTTGTTACTGAAGGGGGGTGAGTGTAAATGGGTAAACGATGGAAGATGCACGCGTTTAGCAGGCACATTGGGGTGTTTTTGGCTTCGGTGTGGATGGTGGAATGCGCCTTTGCAAACCCTGTTTTAGAAGGAGTCGCCTCAGGAGATGTCACCGTTTCTCAAACCGCAACAACGACAGAAGTCAATCAAGCCAGTCAACAAGCGATTATTAATTGGCATAGTTTTAATATCGGTTCTGGCGAGCATACGCAATTTATCCAACCCAATTCAAGTTCAGTTGCTTTAAACCGAATTAATCCTAATCAAGGCGCATCACAAATTTTTGGCCAATTGTCAGCGAATGGACGAATCATTTTAGTCAATCAAGCCGGCATTCATTTTGGCCCAGGATCGACAGTGGACGTGAGTGCATTGATTGTATCAACGAGAGATATTACCAATGCCAATTTTCTTGCTGGCCAATATATTTTTGATCAAGCATCGATTTATTCAGGCGCTGTCATTAACCAGGGAACGATCACAGCCGCAGAGCATGGGTTAGTTGCATTGATTGGTAATAATGTCAGAAACGATGGAGTGATTCACGCGCGTTTAGGAAATATTGTGTTGGGATCGGGAAATAAGTTCACACTAGATTTATATGGCGACCAATTAATTAATTTTAGTGTCGATGAAGCATCAGCGAGTGCTGCAGTTGATCAAAATGGACAAGTGATGCGTGATGGCGTCAAAAATACAGGATCACTCATTGCAGATGGCGGAATGATTTTAGTGTCTGCAAAATCTGCGCAAGGTGTGTTAGATCGCGCCATTAATATGGAAGGTGTTGCGCAAGCACGATCGATTGCGGAAGAAGAGGGTATTATCGTTTTGGGTGCTGAAGAAGGAATTATCACCGTTGCTGGTACATTGGATGCTTCAGGCAAAGAAGCAGGTGAAAAAGGCGGTAAAGTGACCATCACCGGCCATAACATTCTTCTCGATTCACCTGCCGTCATTGATGTTAGCGGTGATCAAGGTGCAGGCAACATCTATGTCGGGGGAAATTATTTAGGTCAAGGCCCATTGCCTAATGCGAATGCGGTTGTGATGGCACCCGGAGCTATTTTATTGGCTGATGCATTAACATGGGGTCGCGGCGGTGAGATTATTCTCTGGTCGGATAATGTGACGAAAGCCTATGGAACGATCAGTGCAAGAGGCGGTGCCTTGGGTGGTGATGGTGGCTTTATCGAAACATCCAGCCATAATTTTTTGGATGTCTATGGTTTGAGTGTCGATACCAGGGCACCCTATGGAGCGATGGGTACATGGCTGTTGGATCCGCGTAATGTGATCATCAGTACAGATGCGACATCGAATGGCGCTTTCGATGGCGGGAGCCCAACCGATACATTCACGCCCACGGGGGACGATGCTGTAGTGAACACGACGACGCTACAAAATAATTTAGCGAATACGCATGTCACTATCACAACAGGTTCAGACGGTACGCAAGATGGAAATATCACCGTATCTAATACGATTACGTGGGCTAGCGCAAATAATCTCACTCTGACTGCAGCGAATAACATCGCGATTAACGCGGCGATTACGGGCAGCAGTGGTGGCTTGACGTTGAATGCAGTGAATGTCAATGGTGCTAATAACATTGTAGTGGGTACCACCTTGATAGCAAACATAAGTGGCAGTAGCAGCGAACTTTCAGGGGTGATTGACGGTGTTGGCGGTGTGACTAAACAAGGCACTGGTACGTTGACGTTGTCGGGTACAAATACTTATAGCGGTGCTACCACAGTCAGTGCGGGTATATTGAGTCTAGGATCGCAAGATGGCTTGGGTCTTACAGCCAGCACTACAGTCTCAGATGGTGCTACACTGAGTGTTGGTGCGGCCGGCTCACTTTCGAATGTAAATTCTATTACCATTAATGGTTCAGGAGTGAGCAATACGGGTGCATTGCGAGCTGCCATTAGCGGTGTCTCTCTAGAAAATTCAATTGTCTTAGGTTCGAATAGTTCAATAGGTGCCACGGGTACACTGACTATAGAAGGTGTGATAAGTGGTGGTTTTAACTTAACGAAAGTAGGATCTAGTACTATTACTTTTAACGATACGAATACCTATACGGGAAGTACAACAATTAGTGCTGGCCAATTAGATATAGGGGTTACAGGCGGCTTAGGTAGCACAAGCGGTACTACTGTTTCAAGCGGAGCTGCTTTAAATATTCAGTTTACGACTGGTACGTTAGGTAATACGAATACGATTACTTTAAATGGGGATGGCGTGGGATCGGCTGGTGCTTTAAGATTCCCATTATCCGGTACAGTGACCCTGGCTAATAATATTACATTAGCTTCTGATAGTGCCATTGGTATTGATTCTGTCAGCACAGCTATTTTAAGCGGTATCTTAAGTGGAGCATTTAATTTAACGAAAGTCGGCGGCAATGGTAGTGTCCTTAGGTTATCCGGCAGCAACACCTATAGCGGTACAACAACGATTAATGGGGGTATTTTACAGTTAAGCGGTTCTGGCAGATTGTCAGATTCAACGGCGATGACGGTTGGCGCAAGCGGCACATTTGATTTGAATGATGTGTCAGACACGATTGGATCTTTAGCCGGCAGCGGCA
>CAZAEO010000131.1:0-4708 GCA_964484285.1 uncultured Coxiellaceae bacterium
ATGTTCACCGGACAGTAGTGCGTTTCACTCAGGATGACAAAATTTATTTTTGTCGCTTGAGCCCAAAGATATTGAACAGGCTCCAACGATTTTTGCAAGCAAGCCGATTTTAACATAATCCTTACTTATTGTTTATTTTATGTTTTTAGCTTTGCCTTGCCTTGATTCAATTTTTTTATGCCATACTAAACTGTGTATGATTTAAGTTCAAATTGAGAGGTTTTATTATGCAATCGAATCAATTACCTAAACCTACGCTTATGTCAATGAGCAAAACGACAATAGGAGGCGATGAGAAATCTTTTGTGAATGCTGTTAATACACTTTCACAGTCAGAAATTGATGAGTTTGTAACAATGCGCTGGATGGTGAATGTGGAGCCGCATCTTATCAAGCACATTGAAGGAAATGGATTAACCTACGCTGCTATATATCAAAAAGGACCCGCATTTCGTACCTTATGGAATAGAACAAGTCCACATGCAAGAGAGGAGGCACTCCAACAAGATTTGCTTATTGCCGCGGTGATTGGTACTGCTTTGGGCGGCCGTCGACGTGGGTTGGCAATTATCTCACGATTTCAGGACTATGACTCACTTATGCATGTGATAGAGACAAGCAATCCTTTTATTCTTGCTCGGTGCGGTTTCCTGTTTTCAATCGCATTCTGTTTGGAGGGAAATAAAAATTTAACAGATAAACAACAAGCTCGTCTTATTCAAACACATCATCTTATGCGTGATTTCATTAAGCATCCTAAAAATAGTATAAACATTCATGCTAATACATTTGTTGACTTTCTGGAAAAACAAATAGCATTAAAGAATGAGTGGTTTCCACAACATAAAATGTTTCCGGAACTATGCGGACTCTTAGATAATGCAATAGAAGCGATATCAAAGGATAATCTAAAAGTGAAAGATAAGCTGCTTATTTTGAGAGGGCGTCTTTATTATCATTATAATATTCGCACTGCCTTAAAAAATTGGATTATGCTTAATGATCCCGAAACGTTACTTGATCCAGATCAAAAAATTTCATTGATCAGTGCGCTTTTTTATAGCCCTGATCTTTTTCCTTCTCTTACCCAAAACCAATGCAGGGCAAGGGCGCTGATGTATAGTTATCATGCGGCTTTTTCAGGTGATCGTGATGCGATTTTATTGTGTAATATGATAATGCATGGAGATCAAGAAAAAATTCCAAAGGAATCATTGACGCTCGATAACGTGAGTTATCTAAATGAAATTATGAAAATATTAAATAATATGATTGAAGATTTAAAAATAAAAATAGAACACAGCATTCAATTTAGGTTTTTTTTATTTAATACGAAAAATCTAGATGACTTAAAAAAAGAAATAGAAAAAATTCATAAAATAATGAACGTTGAAAATATGTCAATTATAGAAGATAAATTTAATAAACTTGAATGCAAGGATGAGCGTTTTTTATCTCTGCTTAACGATGTTAGGATGGCAACGCATGAAATTGTTTTTGTTGATAAATATCTTAAAGAAAAAAAATCAGAAGAAAAAAAAGAAGAAGTAAGCGCCTTATCTAACAAAAAACCATGATAATAAAATCCCTGCTTCAAATAACAACCAAAGCGGTATAGCGAGCAACGTTTGTGATATGATATCCGGTGGCGCTAACAGCATACCTATAACAAAGGCGCTCACGATGACATACGGGCGAATCTGAATAAGCGTGTTGCGCGAGGTGACACCTGTCCAAATTAATACAATAGTAATGATAGGTACTTCAAAAATCACACCAAACACCAGAAAAAATTTCAAAGTAAAGTGTAAATATTCTCCCATGTCTGGGCTCACTAAAACTCCTTTAGGCGCTGAATGCGTTAAAAATTTAAATAGGATGGGAAAAATCACAAAATAAGCAAAGGCAATTCCTGCATAAAATAAAATAATGCTGATCAAAAGTAATGGCCATATTAATTTGCGTTCGTGTGAATAAAGCGCGGGCGCAACAAATACCCATAATTGGTAAAGAAAAAAAGGTGCGCCTAAAAGCAAAGCAACAAAAAAAGTAAGATCAAATGGTACAAAAAAAGGTGATACAACATTGGTTGCAATTAAGCTTTGTCCATGGGGTAAATATTTTAAAAGAGGCAAGGCAAGCAAAGTATATAAATCATTTGCAAAATAAAAAAGCACTAAAAAAATCAGAGTTAATCCTAACAAACAAGTCAGTAAGCGTTTACGAAATTCAATTAAATACGGCAAGATTTTATTTTCTTTCATTGTCTACTTGTTCTGAACTTAATTGTTTTAAAGGTTCTTCCACTTCTTGTTTAATTTTTATGATGGTTTGACGAAACCATTTTAGCCAACGTCCTAAAGTAAAAGCGGCATCGGGTAATTTTTCTGGTTTGATGACCAATAAGGCAACTAATAAGATCAACAAAATTTCGCTTAAGCTAGCGTGCATATTATGGGTCTTTTAGTTTTTCGTTTGTTTCATCTTGCATGCCTTTGCGAAAGTTTTTGATAGCAGTACTTAAATCGCTACCTGCTTCGCGTAGTCGTTTCGTCCCAAATAATAGAACAAGAATAAAACAAATTAATAATAAAGAGCTGAAGCTAATTCCTTTGAATCCCACTTTGATCTCCTTATATTCCGTGTGGTTTAATCCATCCTAGCGCATATCCAATTAATAACAGTACAAATAGTAGTAACGATAACGAAATTCGCCAAGTGAGGGCTTTCACAACACGTTCTGAGTCGGCATCACTTTTTTCATGAGTCAGATAATATAATGCACTTCCTAAGCTATACATAATAACCAATAAAAAAAGTATCACCATAAGTTTAGCTAACATAGGACTACCTCTTCAGCCTATCTGGGTGACTTTAGTGTATGCAAAAATCGTTTTTATTTCACGTGTTTTGATAGAAGAGTTGTGCCGAGTGGGTGTTTTAAGGATAATTTACGATAATTCTTTTGTTCATTTTTATGAGTTGATCATTTTACTTATGCCAAAATCATTTCGTGTTTTAGTTCAATATGGTTGTCCACAGCATCTTCTGTCTCGCCTGGCGGGATTAATCGCGGAATGTCGTTGGAAGTGGGTTAAGAACTGTGCAATTAAGCTGCTTATCAATCGACATAAGGTGAATGTGAGCGAGGCTCTCTTAGAAAATCTGGAAGATTATCCTACTTTTAATAGTTTTTTTACACGTCAGCTTAAGCTGGCAGTGAGACCCATTGCCCCTGGCGAAAATTGCATTATTAGCCCCGTGGATGGTTGCATCAGTCAGATAGGTCACATTAAAGAAAATAGTATTTTCCAAGCAAAGAAATTTTATTTTAATACGACTACATTGCTTGGCGGATCCTCGGAATTGGCTGAGTTGTTTGAGAATGGTTATTTTGCTACGTTTTATCTTGCGCCGAAAGATTATCATCGAGTGCATATGCCTCTCGCAGGTACTTTACGTAAAACAATTTACATTCCGGGCAAATTATTTTCTGTTAATTACGTTACTACGCAGACAATACCCAATTTATTTGCACGCAATGAACGATTAGTGTGTCTCTTTGATACTATCGCTGGGCCTATGGTTGTTATTTTGGTAGGCGCTATGCTGGTAGGAAGTATTCAAACTGTTTGGCCGATGCCCGCTCGTTCAGCAAAAAAAAGGGTTACGGAAGAAGATTATTCCTATGAAATTTTTCTAGAACGTAGTGCAGAGCTTGGCTGTTTTAAAATGGGTTCAACTGCGATCGTATTATTTGCTAAAGATAAAATTAACTGGTTGCCAACATTAAAAGAAAATGGGGTTGTAAAAATGGGTCAAGCAGTAGGAGAAGCGAAATAATCCAGTAAGGTTTGTCAGTGATTAGATGCCAATCTCTGGCATGACACTCGTTGCATAGCAAGGGGCAATCTTGCGATCACCCCTTGTGTTACACCTACCTCGAGCATCCGTGCCCTCTACCAATCCTTGGTAGATTTATCCCTTAATATAAGTACCGATCCATGCGCCGGTCCTTATTCGTCCTTGGGCTGTTTAATCATAGCAAATGAAGATAAGGTAACAAAATAAAGCTACTCACCAACTTATTAGAATGATGCGTACAAAAATATATAGTTTAAACATATTTAATTATTTTTCAAAAAGATAGAACTAAATAAGGATAATAGTTGAACACAAAATTAAATCTTTTACTTACACAACAATGGGTTTTTTGCTGACGGATAAAATGGAATAAGATCCAAGATAACATTTGCAACCGTTACTTTAAATGTAAAAATTGAGTAATCCAACGTTGCAAGGTTGAGCCAAGGAAAATGCCAAATATGGCTGTGCCAAATACCATGAGGGCAACATACACAGGCAGTAAACCTACTGCAATGACATGAAAGTGTTTAGCCCAGTGGTTAATATAGGCCCACGCGGAGTCAATTGAAATTGGCGCAATATTATCTTGCCGTAATAGGTAGCAAATAAGATAAACCGCCGCCATTAAGCAAAGCGCTTCACCTAAATTTAATATATGTCGTTTATTCATGTTGTTTAATTAGTACAAAATTTTAAGATATTATTACTTTTTTTATTAATCATTAAATGGATTAAGGCCACTTTACGTGTAGGAAAAAATACATAAAAAGTAAATATTATTATCTCATGTTACGCAGTTTTTCGTAGAAAAACACGGAAACTCGGCTTTGTCATCGCGAGT
>CAZAEO010000132.1:0-4673 GCA_964484285.1 uncultured Coxiellaceae bacterium
CGCGCAAAAAACGCGCGGCTGGCATGACAACAGTCTTGCTTAATTGCTTAACCAGCATTCGCGTTTAAAATAAAATTAACTGTTACTTCATCTTTTACTTCATCCGTACTCTCCCATTCTCCCTGGCCAATACCGAAAACCAAACGCTTTAATATGATGCTGCCTTTCACGCGACCTTTCGTTTTTGATAATGCTTCCCCTGTAAAAGTTAGTTTGATCGGTATCGTTTTATCGCGGATAGTCATATTTCCATTAGCTTCATATTTATTTTCACCTATTTTGGTGAAATGATTTGCTTCAAAAATAGCGTCAGGAAAAAGTTTAACGTTGAACCAATCAGGTGTCAGAAGAGCGGATGTAAAATCACTATAGGAAGTCGAAACAGAATTCATATCGACAACAATGCGTACCTTGCTAGCGCTCAGTTGATTAGGATCAAAGGCGATCTCCCCTGTAAATTTTTTAAATTTACCTGATACCGGGGCATTGTTTTGAGTACCTTTAAAAGTGATACTGCTCTCGTTCGGAATGATTTGCCATTTTGGTATTTCTGCTTTTGTGATGATGGGTACCAATAACAATAGCAAAGCGATGACCCAGGTTTGTACATTGAATCGAGATAGAATCATGGCCATAGCATCCTCCGTAAAATATCATCCTTCTCAATGAAATGATGTTTCAGTGAAGCACCGACATGAAGAAAAATGGTTGCAATCAAAAGATAGCCTAACCATTTGTGAATTTCTGTTAATGTTATTCTTAAATTTTCATCAGGAGAAACGAGATCAGGTAACAGGAATAATCCAAAAAATGATACAGGAAATCCAGCGGCAGAAGACATCATCCAGCCAGTGATTGGCATGGCAAACATGAATACATAAAAAGCATAATGAACACTTCGAGCAGCAATTTTTTCCCAAAGGGGAAGATTAGTAAGCGAAGGCAAAATGTTGGAAAAACGCCAAGCAACACGTAAAACAACCAGCATCAATACTAACATCCCGAATTCTTTATGCCACCGATAGAACTTTAGTTTCTCTCGACTGATTGGTAGCGGAACCATATAGAGGCCAATGATTAACAGTCCAATAATGAGGATAGCTATCATCCAATGGAGGAGAATAGAAACACTGCCATAACGATTTTCGGTGTTTTTAATTAGCATTTTGGCTGCCATTTTCTTTAAACGCTTCTACCTCAATATCAATTTTTACTTCATCACCTACTCCAGGTAACAAGGTATTGATAGCAAAATCAGAGCGCTTTAATTTAGTGTTAGCGCTAAAACCAACCGTCATTTTTTCTGTAATAGGATTTACACCCACGTGATTGAGTTTCACATTTAATATGACTGGCTTTGAAACACCATGCACAGTGAGAGTGCCTATCACTTTTGCTGTTTTCTTGCCAGTAACAATTACTTTATCACTGACAAAAGTGGCGATTGGAAACTGTTTAATATCAAAGAAGAGCTTGCCTTTAAGATGTTTATCTAGCTCTGCAATACCTGTGACCATGTTAGCTATGGGAATTGTCACATTCACTTTACTATTTTGTGGTTTTTCCTTATCTAGGACTAAAGTCCCTTCCGTATACCATTTACCTGACTGCGTAGAAAAATTAAAGTGTTTAATGTGCCAGAGAATATAACTATGCTCTCGATCAATCGTCAGTGTTTCTGCGGCGGAAACGGTAAACGTTAGTAACATTAAGATATAAAAGCAAAGGCATCGAACCAAATGTCGTTTCATAATATGCTCCTAGTTATGTGTTACTTTCTTACCCCGGCTAAAAGCTTGCCGGGGCAAGCCTTATGATTTTGGCTTGAGGCTTGCGCCGACAATTTTTTCGCAAAGACCTTTTGGTACGAAAACATAAGCATCTGACTGACTATCTTTCGTAGCTGATCCTGCACAAGATTGAGTTGCAGTGGCACAATCATTCATTCCTGCTCTCACAATTCCATAACATTTTTCAGTTTTCTCTGCTGCCATCACATTGGTTGTTGCTACAACTGTACTTGCGACAGATATGGCAAAAAAAGCTTTGATCGCTGATTTTACTAATTCATCCCTGTTTTTCATTGCTTTACTCTCCTTTGAAGTTGAAAAAATTCTTTTATCATTTTTCAGCAAGTCATCATCGATGCCGCTTTTGGAAGGTAAAGCAATCTCAAGGAATTTTTTAGAGCATCACTTTTGTGATCAATCCTTCAGATATCCATCCTTTTAGTAAGGAGGCCGCTCGTAAGCCCGCCTCTTCTTCATCAACCCATTGGCATAAACCTTCACAGAGTTCACTAAAGGTTGCGCCATTAATTATGATATTGATTGCCCATGCTTCATCTTCTGTTAGCGAGCAAAAGTGATTAGTAAGCTCTTTTCGCCATAATACCCAATGAATAGGAACTGAATTTTGTATAGGATCAGGTGGCGTTTTATCATCAGAAATAGCTTGCCAAATTTGAACAACATTCCATGATGAATGTAAGCGGTGAACAGAAGGATGGGCTTGTAATCGCATATCGACCCAGGCATCAGATGGTATGTTTCCCATTTCTTCCATTTGTAAAACAACACTATCCGTTGCATCAAAAACAAGTGTCAATGTCCATTCAAATTGAGCAAGCTCAGCTAAATAAGGAAATGCTTTATAGTCGGGATGCTCATTCAAAAAATTAGCTAACTGATCACCAAACCATCGAATGGATCGAAAAGATGAAGGATAAGCATTAAGGTAAGCTTGTCCTAACTCTTCAAATTGATCACAGCCTAAATAGACTTGTATTACAGGATAATTGGCGGCAAGTGCTTCAATCAAACGTGACCGATACGCATTAGCATAAATAGCCAAACGTGTTTCTGCCGGAACTTTTTTAGTAGTAACAATGCTATTTTGAAAGTGTGGATTTGAATTTAATAAGTAATCTTGAAATTGATTTTGTAAACGTTGCAATCCACTCATGCCGCCACTTCCGCTAATGTTGTTTCCGCAATCTTCCGTGCATGATTTAACTCAGATAATAAGGTAGATAAAGGCGGGATATTGTCATCACGCTCAATCATCGTCGAAACACGACCAACATGCTGTAATGCGGACGTATACAAATCCCACACAGGATTTACAATATCGTGATTATGGGTATCAATAACATAATCCCCCATATTAGAATGCCCTGCTAAATGAATTTGATATACACGTTCAGGCGGAATTGCAGCAATATAGTCTAAGGGATTAAATTCGTGATTGATGCTGCTAACATAAATATTATTCACATCAAGTAAAATGAGGCAATCAGCACGTTCACTGATCTCCTTTAAAAAGTCCCACTCTGTTAAAGCTGATTCTTGAAACGTAAGATAACTCGAAACATTTTCAACTAAAATTCGCTGACCTAAAAAGTCTTGTACTTGTTGGATACGATCAACCACATGATTAATCGCTTCTTCAGTGTAAGGCAAGGGCAACAAATCGTGCATATTTTTTCCTTGCACGCCCGTCCAGCATAAATGATCAGAAATCCATTTCGGTTCAACACGTTTAGTAAGCGTTTTGACCTGTGCCAGATAATCTTTATCTAGTGGATCACTACTTCCAATTGACATCGAAACACCATGCATGACTATTGGGTAGTGCTCACGAATGTTATCGAGAAAATGAAGTGGCTTACCGCCTGGAACGAGATAATTTTCAGTAAGAATTTCGAACCAATCAATAGGGGGCTTTTCATCAAGAATGGTGGTGTAGTGATCGGTACGTAAACCTAATCCAAAGCCTAAATAAAGTTTATTTTGCATGAAGCACCATAGAAATTTTTCAAAAAGAGAGTGAACATCCTGCTACCCACTCTTCTTTTTCATAGAAGCGATTTATGAAGTTGGTTCTTCTACACTACCGCCAAGCTTTTTACATTGTTTAGCTGTTTTCATTAAGTACCCTTGTCCTTTGCAATCATTTTGCCCTTTGCAAGCACTCGTTGCGGTTTTACATGTACTCTGCCCTTTGCAAGCATTCACACCATAACAATGCACTTTTTTGGCTGCGGCTTCTGCAACAGTCGATGTTATTGGTGCTGTCGCAAAAGCAATCGCTGCGGCGGTTGCAATGGTTAAACCTAACATTTTCTTTTTATTTCCCATATCAGCTAGCTCCTTTAGCAATGATGTTTTCTATCGTGAAATATACATTTACATCCTAAGAATGTTCATTCTAACATAGGTATTAACTTATTTTGAATCAAGAATGATTTGTTTTTGGTATCGCAATCAGAATATTATTTTTTATTCAAAAGTTTTTGAATGGTATAGATAAAAGCACATGATGACTGCATTAATGAGACGATGGCTACCACTTACTATTCTGCTAATTGGATTAGGTACTTTTTTCTATTTTGATTTATCGCAATTTCTTCACTTTACTGCCTTAAAACAGCATCGCCAGACACTCTTGTCCTGGACAGGGACTCATTATTTCCTAACAGTTTTAACCTATATCGTTATTTATATTCTTGCAGTTGCTGTTTCTGTTCCAGGGGCTACTTTCCTTACTTTAGTGGGCGGATTTTTATTTGGGATTGTTTTTGGAACGCTATATGTATTAATTAGCGCAACACTTGGCGCGACGCTTATCTTTTTAGCAGTGCGTATTGCATTAGAGCCATGGATGGCAAAGAA
>CAZAEO010000133.1:0-4549 GCA_964484285.1 uncultured Coxiellaceae bacterium
TACCCCATTTTAAGGCAGTATTTTTTGCAAGAATGGTAATGCCACGCTCACGCTCTAAATCATTACTGTCCATTACGCGTTCTGTATGGGTTGATTTTTTGGACAAACTCGCTGTTTGTTGTAGTAGTTTATCCACCAACGTGGTTTTCCCGTGGTCCACATGGGCAATGATCGCAATGTTGCGTAGTTGTTCTGCCACGTTATTGTCCTAAAAGTCATCAAAAAAGGCGAGTATATTACCTGAATTACCTCATTTTAGCTAATTTAAGGTTCGGCAGGTATATACTTAAAGCAGGTACTTGTTATGTAAGTGATGACTATGAACCACGCAGCGCAGGTGTTTGATGTAGAATATGACTGGCTTGAGGAAGAGTTAAAGTCAGTAGAGCAGGAATATAAGTGGGCCTGCAAGGATGTTATTGACCAAAGAAAAGCGCTCATCAATAGAATCGAAAAACTGCATAATTTAATGACCGACAATAAAGAAGAATATCAGGAATTAGGTAAGGTTTTTTTGCTGCTGGACGAGAGCCAACGCGCTCGATTTGCTTATCTTGGCCAGTGCATCAAAGATCAAGAACAAGAAGCACAGCAATGGCAGAATACACTGAAAAATAGACATAGTTCGCTAGAATCTTTTTATCTTGAGCAAATAGAAGACTTGAAAGCACAACGTACTGCACCTAAAAGCGAAATCGATTTAGATGAAGAGCTTAATAAGGTTAATGCCGATATTACTTGGTACACAAATAAAGTAGAGAAACTGAGTGATAAAAGTCATGATGAAGATCTCATGTTTAATTCGTCTTACGTACGATTGCGCTTTTTATTGCGAAAACGTAGTTACTTAGAAACAAGAAAAAAGAAATTAACTGAAGTCATCAGCAATCTTTATCCAGAAGAAAAAGAAAAAGAACATGCCGGCACATTATATGCCATATTTAATATGGGTAAAAAAATTGTTGATACATTGGATGATGCTTGGAATTTTTTAAAAAGAGTAGTATCTCCCCACGTGATCTCCTTAGTGGGCCCAATTTTGGTTGGTGCGGCGGGATTTATTATCCATATTGCAGAAGGGTTGCAAGGTATCAAGGGAGCTTATCAAGCTATCAGGAATGAAAAAATCGGTCAACGCAAAACACGTATTGCAACTGGCGTACTTACCTTTGCATTAGGAGGCGCTGGAGCAGGATTAGGATTGTCCTTGGTAGCGAGTGCGCTTGGCGCTGCAGTAGCAGGGGTGGCTATTGCATGGATTCCTATTCTTTTGCCCGCTTTGCTTGTTGGCATTTATGGGTTATCACTATGGCGCAGATCCTATATTTTACATCGAGCTAAACAAGAGGAAGCGCAAGCTAAAGCTGATTTAATAGAATTCACTCACAACGTAAGCGAGAAATTAACATTATTACGAGATGAACTAAAAGCGGTTGAGCAGAAAAAAAACGAGCTACAGCCAAAAATAGAAGAGATATTAAGGCTGCGAGAAAAAAATGCTCCATTAACCCAGGGGCAAACACAAGCTTACGAACAATATATCAATATTATGCATGCTATTTCTGAAAAACAAACAACTTATGCAGAACTGCAAGGTGAATTCGATGGCAAACAGCATATTTATGCGTTTTATCGTGAAAAACGTTTGCAAGCTGAACGTGATGTAGCATTTGGCACAATTGAGGTGGCAGCTGCTTCATTGGTTGCAGTAGGCTGCATACTAGGTGCTGTAGCGGTTATTGGGGCAGCTAGCGTTGCAAGTTTTGGTCTTATTCCGCTCGCATTATTAATTGTTGGCGTTGTCATAGGAATAACCGAGAAGTATTTTGAATATCAAGATGAGAAAAATCATTTTGCTTATACACGACGTTTGCGAAATTGGTTTACAGAAAAATGGCAAAATATTAAAAATCGCTTTACGCACGAAGAATCCAAACCGAAAGTGGTGCATGATGTTCAGGTTCAACCTCATCAATCTATTCATGAGTCAGAGACAACCGTATTTAGCGCTATGAGTGATGATCAAGAACATGCTAAAGAGATTATCGAACAACAACTGCATGCGGATTCAGTCAAATCTTCAGTTGAGGATGAACCAGCTAAAGCAGATAAACCAAAATTGATTCATCGCCCGCGACCCCAACCCACGCAGAAGGATGAACAAGATGACAGTGATGGGGAAAAAATAGGAAGAAAACATTAATGACATCTACTCTTACGTTTTATCATTTCATAGGCTAGAATACGCCGGTTCAGGATGAAGGATCCTGATTTTAACATGCCTGCTCAATGGAGTATTCTATGTCTGCCAATATAAAAAAAATGCTTGAAGAACATCATATTGAATTTGTGGATTTACGCTTTTGTGATTTACGCGGAAAAGAACATCACATTACTATTCCCAAAAATAAAGTAGATGAAACATTGATTCAACACGGCAAGGTGTTTGACGGATCGTCTATTGCTGGTTGGTGCATGATTAGTAAATCTGATTTGGTTTTAAAACCGGACCTGAGTACGCCTATTGTGGATCCTTTTTGCGAAGTACCCACCTTAAACATTCGTTGCGATGTCATGGATCCCGCTACACAACAACCCTATACAAGAGATCCACGTGCTGTGGCAAGACGCGCTGAAGCGTATTTGAAAAACTCAGGGGTAGCTGAGAAAAGTTATTTTGGTCAGGAAGTAGAATTTTTTATTTTTGATGATGTGCGTTGGGATATTTCCATGAATACGTGCTTCTATGAAATTGATTCACATGAAGCAGATTGGAATACGGGAACCTTAATGGAAGAAGGTAATATGGGGCATCGTCCACGCATTAAAGGCGGTTATTTTCCTGTGCCGCCGGTCGATTCATCGCACGATTTACGTTCCATGATGTGCCAAACACTCATGGAGGTTGGGTTGTTTCCTGAGGTGCATCATCATGAAGTTGCAACGAGTAATCAAAATGAAATTGTGACGCGATATAATACGTTACTGATTAAAGCAGATGAAATGTTAGTGTTTAAATATGTACTGCAAAATGTCGCCCATTCTTGTGGAAAAACGGTGACATTCATGCCCAAACCTCTGGTGGGTGATAATGGCAGCGGGTTACATTGCCATCAATCATTAGCAACAGGTAATAAAAATCTTTTTGCGGGTGACAGCTATGCTGGGTTATCACAATTAGCGCTTTATTACATTGGCGGAATTATCAAGCATGCGCGCGCATTAAATGCGTTTACTAATCCAAGTACTAATAGTTACAAGCGATTAGTACCCGGTTTTGAAGCGCCGGTGACGATGGTTTATTCAGAAAGTAATCGTTCTGCAGGTATTCGCATTCCGCATGTGTTTAGTGAAAAAGAAAAACGCATTGAAGTCCGTTTCCCCGATGCGTTAGCAAATCCTTATTTGGCTTTCGCGGGGATGTTAATGGCAGGGTTGGATGGCATTCAAAATAAAATTCATCCAGGTGATGCAGTCGATGAAGATCTTTATCACTTATCTGCAAAACAAAAGCAATCATTACCGAGTCTGGCTTCTTCGTTAGAAGAAGCATTAGATTGTCTTCTTGAAGATCATGACTTTTTGCTGGCGGGTAATGTGTTTAATAAAGATTTAATTACATCTTATATTCAAATTAAACGCGAAGAAGTCACGCGCTTAAACATGACGACTCATCCGGTCGAATTTGATTTGTATTTTAGTGGATAGCGATGAAACCTTTTAAGATTGCGACTTGGAATGTAAATTCAATACGGGTACGTTTGCCGCAAGTACTGCGCTGGCTTGAGAGCACTCACCCTGATGTTTTGGCATTACAAGAACTCAAAAGCATAACGGAAGATTTTCCTTTACAAGAATTTGAACGCGCGGGTTACAAGGCGATTGTTAGTGGGCAAAAAACATATAATGGTGTGGCTATTTTAAGTAAACATATATCACACGATATTCCTATCGATGTGATAACCGATTTTCCTGAATTTCAAGATGAACAACGACGCATATTAGTTGCTACGATAGGTGGTGTACGTTGTGTAAATTTATATATACCTAATGGAGAAAGTGTGACATCAAGTAAATATCAATATAAATTAACCTGGTTGAATCACTTGACGAATTTTTTGCAACAAGAGTTAGTAAAACATCCTAATATGATTGTGCTCGGTGATTTCAATATCGCACCTGCAGAAATCGATGTTTATTCTCCTGTTGCTTGGCAAGGCCAGGTGTTATTTAGTGGGCCTGAACGTGCAGCGTTTCAAGCGATATTGAAGGTGGGTTTGCAAGATTGTTTTCGTTTGTTTGATCAGCCAGTAGAAAGCTATAGTTGGTGGGATTATCGGCTTAATGCATTTAAACGCAATATGGGATTACGTATCGATCATATTCTTGCAAGCAAGGCGTTGATCGGTCAATGTCGGCATTGTGTGATTGATAAGGTTCCGCGTACATGGGAGCGGCCCTCTGATCATGCACCGGTGATAGCAGAATTTATTGTCTAAGGCTCTGCGAATAAATAACTCGTACATTTTGCATCTCATGGTAGCGTCAT
>CAZAEO010000134.1:0-4450 GCA_964484285.1 uncultured Coxiellaceae bacterium
TAGATTCAGTGCAGTAGACCTTCGCAGCAGGTTACAACTGCCGAATTTAGGATTACGGTGCTTTTGCAACGAATCAAAAGGGGATTATTAAAGGCGCTTAATTGAGGTAATCTCTAAAATGGATACCCCATTAGACAATAAAAAAAAGGTCAAGTTACGCAAGCTGAAAATCATAGGCTGGCGTGAATGGGTCACTTTGCCAGAACTGCGCATTGACAAAATCAAAGCTAAAATTGACACGGGCGCACGTACTTCAGCATTACATGCTTTTGCCTTACGTCCTTTTAAAGAAGGGAACAAAGACCGCATTACTTTTGATATACACCCCCTGCAAAACAATATGGACATTGTTGTGAGCTGCACCGCCGATATTATCGATAAACGATGGGTAAGTGATTCAGGCGGGCATCGCGAAGAACGATATGTGATATATACCCCTATCGTGATTGGTGATAAAAGCTGGTCCATTGAAGTGACTTTAACAGAACGTGATAGCATGTTGTTTCGTATGCTCTTAGGAAGAAGCGCTATACGCAAACGATTTATTGTAAATCCTGCACGATCATTCATTAGAAATAAAGTGTAAAATAAGTTGACGTTACGTTATTCAGAACTATAAAAAAGGTCGTTATGAAAATTGCAATTTTATCTAGAAGAAACGATTTATATTCGACCCGCCGTTTAGTCGAGGCTGCTAAATTGCGGGGACACAAAGCTGACGTCATAGATACACTACGTTGTTACATGAATATTACCTCGTCAGAGCCTTCAATCCATTACAAAGGTGAAGCATTGCCTCACTATGAAGCTATCATTCCTCGCATCGGCGCATCTGTTACATTTTATGGTGCCGCTGTGGTAAGACAATTAGAAATGATGAATGTATTTTGTGTAAATGATTCGATCGCAATTACGCGTGCACGTGATAAGTTGCGTTGCTTACAATTACTCTCAAAAAAAGGTATTGGTCTTCCTATTACAGGTTTCGCACACTCAC
This sequence comes from uncultured Coxiellaceae bacterium, assembly GCA_964484285.1. Classification (GTDB taxonomy): domain Bacteria; phylum Pseudomonadota; class Gammaproteobacteria; order DSM-16500; family DSM-16500; genus CAZUQP01. The sequence continues at coordinate 998 of CAZAEO010000134.1, forward strand.
TCGACGAGATTCAAGATCTCGTTAAGATGGTGGGCGGCCCTCCGCTCGTCATCAAATTTCTCGAAGGAACCCAAGGTATTGGCGTTATTCTCGTAGAAACAGGCAAAGCCGCTCGCAGTATGATTGAAGCATTCCTCGGCTTAAAAGTGAATATTTTAGTCCAAGAATATATTAAAGAAGCGGGAGGAGCAGACATTCGCTGTTTTGTCATAGGTGGCGATGTCGTAGCTGCCATTAAACGGCAATCAAAATCATCTGAAGAATTTCGCTCAAACTTACATCGCGGTGGAAAAGCATGTGCTATCGAAATTACTGAAGAAGAACGTAATATGGCCATACGTGCTGCTCGTATTATTGGTTTAAACGTAGCAGGAGTTGATATTGTCAGATCGAATCGCGGGCCACTGATCATTGAAGTAAATGCATCACCTGGTTTAGAGGGAATTGAGAAATCCACTAACGTCGATGTCGCTGGAAAAATAATTGAATTTATAGAAAAAAGTTTGCAATCAGGACATAAACGAATTCGTAATAGAGGATGATGTTATACCGTTCATGCTTCGAGTTGCTTCGCACCTACTCAACACAAACGGAGTCATAACAAAATAGCCTTAAAATCCGTCGCTAACCGTTGTAAATCCAATTTATTCAAAAATAATGAATAACACATCCAGGCAGAAAGGGCGGCGATATCTTGAAATTGCGGTGGAATATAACGCGGGGGAACAACAATTTTCTCATCAATCAAATCAGCAAGAATATGAATATCTTCTAATGTTGTTTTGCCTAAAAACAGCAAAGGAATATTTGCAATTAATCCACGTTGGACTGCTAAACGAACATAATTATAAATTAAAATAAATCCTTTGCTATAAGATAAATCTTTAGTAAATGGCCCGCTATCTGGTGCACTACCACGAAATACACGCGTCGTCGAATGATAACTATCTATTTCTTCTAATCCTTGATCACGATAAAAATGATAAACTTCCAGAAAATTAGCGCCTTCTTCTGCCATACTGACTGCTGTAATACGATTAGTTAATCGCTTAAGTCGGCCGGGATACGATGAAAAAGTAAATACTTCCGTAATAATAGCCAACCCTTCTTGCGTTATCGTGGAAGAAGGCGGCCCTTTACTTAAAAAGGTGCACACGGGCTGTGCCATCCCATTTAATGTTGTACCTAAATGTACCCATCCTTCATGAATTTCAAAAATACGAATTTCGCGTTCACTAAATTTGTATCTTTTGTGAATTTTAATTCGCTCAGCTCCTGCTGCTGCATCCGCAACAATACCATCGCTTAGTTCTACGCGAGGACGGCGATTCACATCAGAAAAATAATTTGCCAATCTTTTACTTAAAATAGCGACCGTTTCTTTGCTCGTATAGGTTTTTTCATCTGCTTCGGTCTCAACCCGATCCTTAATATTGGTTAACGTATCCGTCACCAAAGTAGCTAAGTCTTTTAAAGTAGGCGCACCCACATGAAATGCATCTTCAGAACTACCGTATAATTCTTGAGAAATCTCAGTAAATCGAGGTGTACCACGCTCCATTAACATACCAACGACACGACAATATTCGCGGCACATGCGCTGCATAATACTTCCCACACCGCTATATTGTCCTAGTTTACGTCGAATGTTTCGTTCTATTTCGTGAAATTCCGCAATTTTTTGTCGCGGGTCAAATTGCAATGGATTTTTTCGTAGATAATATTCAGTGTTAACCGCAGGTAATTTTTTACATTTATGTTTAAAAAAATCTTCCTGAATCTCAGCATCCCATTTTATGGCATCTAAAATACGGATAGGCTTTTGAGCTACAACAATCTGCTCAGAGAGCTCATGGATTACTTTCTGATAACCATCACCATTCAGCATATCTAATCCATATTTTTTACATCACTTTTATAACATGCCAAATTTTTTTAGCTTGGCACGCAATGTTCCACGAGAAAGCCCCAAAATGCGCGCAACTTCGGATTGATTATTGCGAGTACACTTCATTACAACAGACAAAAGTGGTTCTTCAATTTCATCGAGAAAGAAATCATACACGTGCCGTGGTTCTTCACCTTTTAAATTAGCGAAATAATGCTGCATCACTTCCGTGATATTTTCACGCAATGAAACAACAGCAGGATCTGAGTAGGGATTATGTACATTGTCATCCATGGGAGATACTTCCTTATTATATGATAATCTTGAATTGTAGCGTTCGGCAGGACTGCAAATCAATGCGTTTTTTCTTAAAAATCACCAAAACAACCTTGCAAAGCAGCAATAGCCGCAACAGCCGCTGTTTCAGTCCGCATGATCCGCGGCCCCAAATTCAGTGAAAAAAAATGATGCTGCAAAGCCTGATTCATTTCTTGCTCGCTCAAACCGCCTTCCGGTCCAATTAATAAAACGATTTGTGCTGTTTTGGGAATAGTCCATTCTTTTACTTTTTGTTCGGCATGCGGTGATAACACAAAGCAATACTCTGCTTGCACAGTCATCAGCCACGTATCGATTGATTGTGGCAACAACACTTCAGGAATACGATTTCTACCGGATTGTTCACAGGCGCTCACTGCGATAGATTGCCAATGCTCCTGTCGTTTTTCGCCGCGTGCATGATCTAGTTTGACGTTACATCGCTCGGTGAATAATGGGATAATTTTTTTTACGCCTAACTCAACCGATTTTTGGATAATGTAATCCATTTTTTCACCCCGCGAAATGCCTTGTGCCAGCCAGATTTCTAGCGGAGATTCCACTTCGCGTGCAACATGTTGCATAATTTCAACGGTTACCTGTTTTTTTTCAATCTGTTTGATCACCCCTTCATATTCACCGCCTTGCCCATTAAAAATAATGACTGGATCGTGAATAGTTGCTCGCAATACGCGTGCCAAATGATGGCTTGCTTGTTCATTCAATTGAATAACCGTAGCGGGCTGAAGAGCCATCGGCTGAAAAATTCGTGTTGTCATGTGGGAATCATATAATCAATAACGGGTTGTCCACCCAGTAAATGTTCTTGAATAATCCGCTCTAATACGAGAGGCAAGCAGGAATGGTACCAAATACCTTCCGGATAGACGACAGCAATAGGCCCTTGACGACACACTCTTAAGCAATTAGCTTTTGTTCGGTAAATACCGCCGTGCCCAGTTAAATGCAATTCTTCCAATCTGGATTTCAAATATTCCCAGGATGCTAATCCTGTTTCTCGATCACAGCATTTGGGCTTGGTTTGATCACAACATAAAAAGATATGCCGCTTAATCTGCTTAAGCCCTAATTTTGCAACACGTTCTTTCAACTCTTCACTCATAGACTTAATTGTATACCTGGCAAATAACTTTGCAATCGAATATCATCCTAAATTCGGCAGTTGTAATCATAGCGAGAAGGGCTAATGTATTGAAGATAAGAATTTTTTTCCTGCTTTTTTAGCG
>CAZAEO010000135.1:0-4389 GCA_964484285.1 uncultured Coxiellaceae bacterium
TGTAAATGGGTGGTCAGGGGCCAGATGCGGGACGTTTTTAGAGAAAAACTTGAATGTGACGCAGCTTAGAAGGAGATGAGCGAGGGGAAACGGATTCCCAAGCCTTTTCCGCTTTTTCAAGCAGTCGGTTTTGCATCTAACAGGATTAATTCATCGGTAATAATTTCCGTGGTAAAGCGGTTTTCATTATTTTTGTCTTGCCATTTAGACGTCTTGAGCTTGCCTGAAAGATAAACGCGGGCACCTTTTTTAAGATACGCACTTACAATATCTGCAAGCTTATTAAAACAGACCACCTTATGCCATTCTGTACTGCTCTGCTTTTCAGCAGTCGCCTTGTCCACCCACTCATCACTCGTTGCGACAGAAAATTTTGCTACCTTTTTCCCATTGAGTTCTTTTGTTTCTGGATCACTCCCCATATGGCCAATCAATTGCACCTGATTTAATGATTTCATAATTACCTCTTCTTTATTAGTGATTAAAATAAATATCCGACACCGCCATAAACCGATTGCCACTCGAACATCGTTTCAGTTGAATAACAATATGAATGATCGATTTAATATAATTTCTGATGCGTTCTTCGCTCGATGTAGAACCTGCTTGCTGCATCATAAAAACAAGCTGGGTGAAAGCACCTTCCGGTGTATCAGCATGCACCGTGCTTAAACTACCTGGGTGACCGCTGTTTGCTGCACGTAAATAAGGCCAGACTTCAGCGCCTCGTAATTCCGATAAAAAAATTCGATCAGGCCTGAGACGCAAGCACACTTTAAAAATATTCGATGCAGTAATTCGACTGTCCTCTTCATTAAATAGTAAATGCACTTTATTAGGCTGAGTGACGGAAACTTCACGGGTATCTTCCACCGTGATTAATCGTTCCTGTTGCGGTACCCATTTTAAGCAAGCATTTAAAAACGTAGTTTTACCGGTTCCCGTACCACCACTAATGAGAATATTTTTTCTGGCTTGAATCGCCAATTTTAAAAAACCTAAAATGTCTTTTTGTTGATAAAGTTTTTTAAACTGATCATCTGTGCTGGAAACTTGCTCTTCATTCGTTACATCATCAAATGCACCTTGCTCACCATATGCATTCAATGTCATATCTCGCATTTGATGCCGCCGTATGGAACAAATTAATTTATCGCTTTCACATGCAGGATTCATCACAAACTGAATACGCTCACCGGTTGGCAAAGACCCAGACAATAAAGGTGCTGGAAACTCTTTGTGATTAAATTCTGCGATTAAGGATGCGAGTGTTTCTAAAAATCCTAAGTTTAGTTCATGCACGATGTACTGCGTAAAGTGACCTTGTTTTTCCACAAACACTTCTTTGGGGTGATTAATACAAATCTCAGTCACGCCATTGATTTTTAAAAACGGCATCAATGGAAGCAAATGCCGTTCCAATGCTTTGATGGACATTAAAATATTTTCACTTTGGAGTTAGATTGTTTCATGACACCTTCAAAATGAATATCATGCGCTACAAACACAATGATCGGTTTTCCTTGATACGTTTTAAGCGTGGGTGCAATCATGCTGTCTTGCTGCAAGCTTTGTCCTGCGGATTGCGCAAAGCTGCTTGCAACCGCTGCACGATACATCGCTGCTGAATTTTCTTGGTCCGCACTTGAAACACCACTGTTCGCAGCCCCCGCACCGATCAGTGATAATAAAGATGCGGTACCAAAACGTTCCCAAAAATGTCTGTCCACTTCATCCGCCCCTACACCTGCAACGCCTAAACTATCCACACCAGGCGAACCTAAATTGACTGAAATTCCCTCCGGCGTAATCAACCGTGTCCACACAATAAAAATCCGCGATTGCCCTTGCAACACCCCACTCTTATATTGCCCAATTAATCGGCTGCCTGGCGGTATCAAAACATGGGATCCATCTTCTGAAAAATTCGCTTCACTTACAATCGCTCGTAAAAACCCAGGTAAATCTGAATTCGTCGCAGGTTCTAAGATGGCATGGATTAAACTGCCTTCCGCAATCAAAGCACTTAATGAAGCTATGTTCGTTGCATTGACCCTTTCATTTTGTTGCACTGAAAGCTGATTCAAAAATTGTGTATTGGGATCGTGTGATTGCACAGCAGAATGCGCTTCATCTATTGATGTACTTTGTTCTTTATTATTCACGAGCATCAGTGGCGCCGATAATCGCTGCTGCAATTCTTTTTGCTTTTCCTGTAACAAAAGAATCTGCGTCTGCATCATATCCTGTGTTATGGGTGCTGCTTGATCAGAATGAGTCTCTGATTGCGGTTCTTCTTTTTTAACTGCGATAGTGGATTGAATTTGCGGTGCATATGTTTCATCAACGACTGGCTCAATTTTTTTGTTTGATTTTGCATGAAACAATAGGCTACCACCGATAATCAATAGAATGGATGCTATCAACACCAGAACAGGTTTCTTATTCTTAAGTTGCTCTGCAATTTCTGGCAAGCCATCATGTTTATTTTTATTTTCTTGCATCGTTAAACCCTCATCGTATGGATTGCCAATCACCAATCGCCAAATCGTTATAAACGTTTGAAACACTTGAACCATCGCGCAAAGTAAATTGTTTAGCGATACTGTTTACCACCATGTAATCTCCTTGCATGTGATAATTCACCAACGTTTCATTTCGGTCTTTATCGACAATAAAAACTGCGGGCAGATGGCTCATGCCATCGTGCTTAAATTTGAAATACGTAAATTGACCATTATCAAAGGCTTCCATCGGTGCTAATGCGCGCTCGCCCGTAAAACTGTATTTCCAGTTAATTTTTTCAGGACTAAAGGTATTGACTGCGTTAGATTCACCTTGTGCGTCATATCCTGCATCGGAATACATAAATTGCAATTTATAAGTAGGAGATGTGTTTGGATCTGTGGAATCTAGTTGAAAATTATAACTATGGGTATTTGTCAACACGGACATATTTGTTTTAGAGGAAGCCATTGGCTTAATAAATAAATTATTATTGAGGGGAACCACTTGCCAAGCTGAACTATCGCCTACTGAAACACTTTGCACGGTTTCATTTTGTGAAAAAGCAATTTGTGTTTGATACCCATAGCGTTCTTTTAAGAGAACGATGTTATTCGGATCATACGTCACCACCTTGATGCGATGGTCTGTTGCGGTTCCTCGCGGAACACTTGCTGCATACGTTAAATTTACTCCCATTGCACATAAACACATTAATACCATTATTTTTTTCATCATCTTACCCTCTACATATTATTATCCACGTTGACTTGGCTTACTTGGTAATACGTGACCTTAAATCCTAACGGATCACGGTCTAGCATTTTTTGTGTGGTTTCTACGTTTGAAAATTCCCATTTGAGAATGGCTTCTTTATAGATGACTTGATCCGTGTTGGATGCACGATCATGAAGTTTTTTCTGAAATTTAATATCCACTGTATTTTCATTCAGGCGATTGATGGATATCACTTTGACCGTGATAAATTTATCTTTACCATACAAACGATAAGGTGAATTTGGATTGGTACTACTGACTAAATTATCAAATTGTTTTTTGACATCATCCGCTGATTGTGCGAAGACTTGTTGATACGGCAAATCAATGTTATCGGAATTATAACTTTCATAATTCATCACATAATGAATCAAAAAATATCGCGCTAATGCCCAATTGGATGAAAGATTCGTTTTTTCAAGTTCACCGATTTTGGTCACTTCCCCTGTCGCATGATCAAAGGCATAAAGATACGGCACTTTTTCTTTCAAGGGGATTAAGATGAGGTTTGCCGCAATAGACACGCCCAATAAAATAATCACTATTCCTAATGCAACAAGCGCACGCCTTAACCATACCGTTTGACTTTGATACATGTCATACGTCCAATTGAAGGAGGCTTGATAAAAATCATCTTTCTTCATAAACCATCGCCCCTAAACGTATCTTTTCTAATTTGTCTTAACTGATGGCGTGACCAATCTGCTGCCTTCTGGGTCGCGGCCGTCACCCCTGCTTTTTCTAAAGACACTTTCACAATGTCAGCCCCTTTTGAAAGACTGGTCAATGTAATGCCGCCTGCCAATGCACTTGCAATCCTAAACACTTGGGAAAGAATCAAAGTGGTCGCTAAACTCAATCCTAAAAAGGGAACAATGCCGTAGAATTGCATCTCCTCAACCGGTTGATTGAGATTAGGTAACGTCACATGAATGACAGATAACATCAGCGCTAAAATGCCTGAAGTAATCACGGGAATAAGCGCAATCGTAATTAATTTTCGTAACCAAGCCGCAAACATGCCCTTGGTCGATTCCCACAAAATAAAGGTCATAAAGAGCGGGCCCAGTGCGAGTGATACAGCCATCATCATCTTTGCGTATATAA
>CAZAEO010000136.1:0-4308 GCA_964484285.1 uncultured Coxiellaceae bacterium
TGCTATTTACTTGAATTCTCTCAATTTGTCACCTAAATTCGTGGGGATATTTCAGCTCGCGATGACAAAGCCGAGTTTCCATGTTTTCTGCGAAAAACTGCGTAACATGAGTTACTAAGAGATATTGAACAGGCTCTAAATTTTTTAACTCCTACTGAAGATCACATAATATAGGTTTCTTCTAAAGAGCGCCGCCCGAATAAACTCACGGTAGATGAAATTTTTTCAGCCATTGATTTTTTTGTTATATAAAAAACTTCATATATTTGTGCATCCTTGCTTTGGGACAATAAATAATCATCACTGGTTCGTAATTCATCCACAAGTTTGAAATCGAGAGCTTGCGATCCTAACCAATGTTCGCCGGTAGATACTTTTTGAATATCGATTGCTGGACGATGGTCTTTAATTAAATTTTTAAATAATTGATGAACTTCTTCAATTTCTTGCAGCATTTTTTGACGGCCTTCCTCGGTATTATGGCCAAATAAGGTAAGGGTTCGTTTGAAATCGCCCGCGGTGAGTTGTTCAAAATCGATGTGTTTGTCTTTGAGTAGACGATGAAAGTTAGGTAATTGCACGATAACACCAATTGATCCGATAATAGCGAAAGGAGCAGCGATTATTTTGTTTGCCACACATGCCATCATGTAGCCGCCGCTAGCTGCAATTTTATCTACCGCAATCGTCAATGGAATTTTTTGTTGTCGAATTCGTAATAGTTGTGATGCAGCTAAGCCATAGGCATGCACCATCCCACCAGCACTTTCTAATTGTACAACAACTTCATCGTTTGGCGTCGCAACGCCTAAAATAGCGGTGACTTCTTCACGTAGCGAATGAACAGCCGATGCTTTAATGTCACCATTAAAGTGAATAACAAAAATATGTTTTTCGGGATTGATTTCTGCAAGCTTTTTCTTGGCTTTTTCTGCTTTTTTCTGTTCTTTATGCATTTTTTTAAATTGATTTTTAGGTAAAATTTCTTCCAATATAGCATCTCGTGTTTCTTGATACTTTTTATTAAGATTTTTGATGCAAATTTTACCGTGCAGTTTTTCTTTTCCTCTCGCAAGCAGACTGATGATGCCTGCAAGTAAAATTAATAATAACGCTACGATAATGAAGGCTTTAGTAGTAAAGATCAATAATTGAGATAGTTCGCTTAACATAAGAGTTTCCTATTTATTCGATGTATTTAGATTTTATTAATATCAAAGGCTGCGTTTTATGATTTATTTGAATTGCTAATTGCTTGACATCATATTTATTAGATATATGAGTAAATAATAATTCCGATGTCAGGCCGATTTGGTTCTGTTTCTGTTTGAATAGCCAGCTATAAGTGCGTGGTACGATTTCTACTGATCCAACCCAGAGTGGCTGTTTTATATCTTGCATGACAATATTGGAATTCCAGAATCGTAAGGCAACCAGTTTTTTGTTTCCGTTGACGTGTTTTACTAACGTTAAAACTGGTTTTTTATCTAAATATAAAGGAGTAACAAGCGGAAGATGTTCGGCACTTTCTACATCACTGATGCGATGTAGAACGCTAATCCAATTATTTTTAGGCGGGATTTCCCATCCATTTTGCAATAATATCGTTTGCATGGTCGATAAATTTCCGATCCATTGTACATTCAATATTTGTGATGTTAATCCAAATCGATTAATGCGATGTAGTGGCAAGTGGTCGCCTTGTTGGTTCCACCATGAATTTACGGTAAGGGTATAGGAAGGCCAATCGAGACGAGTATAGTTTTGTTTTAAGCGAGTAAAATGTAAATGGATAGCTATGCTATAATTACATAACAACGTTAGCAAAATAGTGAGTATAGTTCCTATAGGTTTTAATTTGCTTTCTGCATAACGATTATAAGATAGTGCAATTAACATAAATATAGCAGATCCGAGCAAGCAACCGCCTATGATATCAGTAACCCAATGTGCGCCAAGGTACAGTCTAGATATGCTGACAGCAAGAATCAACATTCCAGTGCAATAATAAATAAAACGGCGTGATTTAATCTCAAGAGATCTAATCAGTAAAAATACGATACCCAAATAGAAAACGACTGTAAGTGTTGTGTGGCCACTGGGAAAAGAAAAGTTTTCGGAGCTATGGAGAATACCCCACGGACGAGGGATATGTGTTATGTATTTGATAATTCCAATGCTGCTTGCGGTCATGATTCCAAGTGCAAGAGTGTGCCAGGCGGTACGCCAATTTTTGGCTACAGCAAACCAAACAAATAAAGTCAGCATTAGCGGTAGTAATACGGTTTTTTCACCCAAGAAGGTGATGGCTAACATGATGTTATCGCCTAAGGGGGTTCGAATACTGCGGAAAAAATGAAAAAAAGCGTTATTGATTAAAATATTTTGTGGGCCGGTTATATATACATAAGCAGCAAGATACAACAGAAGTCCGCTAGTGAGTAAAAAATAAAATGCGAGAATTAATTGTCCATAATGTTTTTTGGGATTGTGATGCTTAAGTAGTTTAGTCACAAGGCTGAAATAAGAGGATTTATGTAATTGATTCCAGAACCAGGTAAGCATCTGATCAATTTGTTTGTTTATCAATAGGGAAATTTTTTGAATTAACCAGATGCAGAATAATATTAATAACGCTGTAGCAATTAACATGACAATGACGTGTAGTGCGATATCTGGCGGTAATTCAAGTGATGCAGCGCCGAGCAAAATGCCAGGCAACATATAAGCAGGGGCCCAGCCAATTGCAGATGCGACGTTAGCAACAGTAAAACGCAACGGGGGCATTTTAAGCATGCCTGCAATCAAAGGGACAATTGCACGTACAGGCCCAACAAAACGGCCGATGAAGACACTCATCCAGCCATGCTTACGAAAAAAAACTTCACCGCTTTCTAATAGATTTGGATGTGTTCGGAAAGGCCATATTAATTGCAGGCGCGTATTGAAATAGCGACCCACCCAATAACTAATTCCATCACCTACAATGGCGCCAAGAATAGCCCAAAACAAAGTTGGCCATAAAGGTATGACTCCCATTCCAGCCAGTGTTCCTATAGCTGTCATCATTAAGGTGCCTGGAATAATGGTTCCAATGATAGCGATAGATTCAGCAGCAGAAATAATAAATGTTGCAAGCCCTGAAAATTGGGGATGGGCATTGATCCATTGCAAAATCGGGCTTAGTGTATCTGACATAGGTTTCTCATTAAGATGCTTTTTCGCTCTAGCAAATGAATTGTCAACAGACCCTACTATTTATTTTAAGATACGTGCTCTCCTGCTGCCTGTCGATCGGCATGATAAGAAGAACGCACCAAAGGTCCGCTTGCTATATTTTTAAAACCAAGTTTTTTTGCTAATTCAGCAAATTCTTTAAATTGTTGTGGAGTAATGTATTTTACGACCGGAATATGGAATTTGCTTGGTTGCAAATATTGTCCTAATGTTAACATATCAACATCATGTTCACGTAAATCTGCGAGTGTTTGTTTAATTTCATCATCCTGTTCGCCCAATCCTAACATGAGCCCTGATTTAGTAGGGATGTGCGGGAAACGCGATTTAAATTGTTTTAATAATTGTAAGGAATGTAGATAGTCAGAGCCAGGACGAGCTTGTTTATATAAGCGTGGTACAGTTTCAATGTTATGATTGAACACATCAGGTAATTCTTTTGCAGTTTCATCTAATGCTATTTGCATGCGTCCACGATAATCAGGGACTAAGGTTTCTATTTTGATGTGTGAATTTTTTTCGCGAATTGCTTTTAAGCAAGCACTAAAATGACTCGCTCCACCATCACGTAAGTCATCACGATCAACTGATGTAATCACTACATAGCGTAGTTCCATTTGTGCAATGGTATTGGCAAGATTAATAGGCTCATCTGGATCAAGTGCTTCAGGACGTCCATGCGCAACATCACAAAAACTGCAACGCCGTGTGCACTTATCTCCCATAATCATGAATGTGGCTGTGCCATGACTAAAGCATTCGGGTAAATTGGGGCAGGATGCTTCTTCACATACAGTGACTAGACGATTTTCACGAAGAATCTGTTTTAAGTTAGCGACAGCCGATGTAGCTGGCAGGCGAATTCGGATCCAGTCAGGTTTACGTAAAGGAGTATGGGTGGACTCGATTTTGATGGGTATGCGTGCTAGTTTGTCAGCGCCACGTTGTTTTTGATTTGAATTATGGGGTGTCTTCGCGTGCATAACGTGTTTCCATTTTAACAAGAGGCTTATTATCCTAAATTCGGCAGTTGCAACCTGCTGCGAAGGTCTACTGCACTGAATCTAAGAA
>CAZAEO010000137.1:0-4134 GCA_964484285.1 uncultured Coxiellaceae bacterium
TCATTTTTTCTGCGACCTTGTCTCATGCATGGAGGTTATGCAAGAGGTCTATGATTTTTTAAATTTAGGTTGTTGAAGACTTGCTTCGGATGTTTGTTCAGTAGGTGTTGATGGATTAGGTGATTGGATGCTATCTCTGCTGCTGTCTCTACTAACCGGATTATTACTCTCACTTGTACTGGTACTAGACGGAATAGTCGTAGCATTACTTGGTTTAATAACGGTAATATTTTGTCCTTTTTCTCTTCCTCCTTCATTTCAACAAGAATTCTGTCATACACAGGGGCTGCCCTCGTATGTAATTGATTTGAATAACATCGCCAATTATCTGATATTATTTGTACAGTTACATTATAGGCCAAAAACGAAGAAAATTGTGCTCTTGGGCGCCTGAATATTAGTCTTTCTTATGTAATATTATTTTTTATGCCGTAAATACTTTTGCATTTTTTTAATTAATAAACTCCGTTTGAGAGGCGATAAATAATCGATATAAAGTTTTCCATCTAAATGATCGATTTCATGTTGCAAACAGTGCCCTAGTAAGCCATCTCCTTCCATTTCAAAAAACTTCCCTGTTTCATTTTGTGCGCGTACTTTTACTTTAGTTGCACGGGGTACTTTATCGTAAGTGTGAGGAACTGAAAGGCAACCTGCTTCCATCATTTCTTGGCCTTCCTTAACAATGATTTCTGGATTAATAATGCAAAAGGGTTGGTTACGTTCTTCCGATATATCAATGACCGCAAGGCGTTTTGCAATAGCAACTTGTGGTGCAGCAAGCCCTATACCTTCCGCGTGATACATCGTTTCATACATGTCTTGGATTAATTTTTTTAATGTATCATTAAATTCTGTTACAGGTTCTGCTATTTTGTGTAATACAGGATGCGGATGATAAACAATAGTTAAAAGTGCCATAATGATTTTTTTGTTCCTTCATTTTTAATGGTTCTTCCGACAAATGTGTGGATAAAACCCTCATTTAAATAGATCTGAATGAGTTCCTGTTCTAACAAAGATAACCACTTTTTCTTCAGGTATTAATTTATAGATCAATAACCAATCTGGCTCTATATGAAGTTCTCGATGAGTTTTCCAATTGCCGATTAAAGGATGATCCTTTCGTTTAGGGTTTAAATTTTCTTCATGTTCAATTTTTTTCATTATTTGCCGCAAAGCAGCCATATCCTGTTTACGCTTCTTGGCAAGTTTTAAGTCACGCTTAAATTGAGTCGTATATTCTACTTTAAGCATGACTATCCTAAATCTTCAAATAACTCATCCACGCTTTTAGCTTTATGCGTTTTTCGTTTATCTGCATCATGCATTGCCTTAATAGTTGCTTTGTTAGGGATTTTTACCTCGAACGGCAATCCATTATTTAGACAAACTTGCATATAAAACAACCTTACAGCTTCAGCGGACGTTAATCCAACTTTATGTAAAATTGCCTCAGCTCGTGTTTTAAGCTTGGGCTCTATACGAGCATTAATTGTCGCTACTTTATGCATAAAAATCACCTCTATTAAATGTATAACACATGTTATACACTAATGCAAGTGCAATTAATGATAGGTGTAGTTTATGCAAGATACAGCTCTTTTTACCCAGCTTCTTGTGCCAGCATATTATATGATTTAGATGAATCTCGTATTCTTGATGTTGTGCGAGATCGTACAGAAGATTCTGCAAAAAATTTACTTCAAACATTACCAGAAAATAAACGAACAGAGATTGCTGCGGTAGCGGTGGATATGTGGCCTGCATTTATTTCAGCTATTCAAAGTGTTTTACCTAATGCAGCGATTGTTCATGACAAGAGAAATTTTAACAATTATCGCACGTCAATATTGTTTTATTGTGGTAGGCTGGCAATGTACCCATAGAAAAGTCGGAAGAACCTTTTTAATAAACCACTTCTATATTCTGTTCAGAAAACATGTCTTTTAACACTTGCAGCAACGTATCTGTGGGTCGGATTTGCCAGGTTTTCCCCAAGTGTAAATTGGCTTTTGCATTATCGCAAATATAGTCGATCATAATGCGGCAAGTGCCTCCACTGTATTTTTCTAAAAGCTGCGCGAGAGTAGGTAGCACATCTGCTTTTGTTGAAGGCAATTGAATTTTTACATACTTTGCATATCGCTCACGTGCTTGTTCAATGGAAAAAATTTGGCGACACACTACCCGATTGCCGCCATTAAATTCATCGAGATTGATTTCACCCTCAACAATAATTAATTTATCTTTTAATAAAAATTCGCGATATTTATGATAATTTTCAGCAAAACATAATACATCAATATGGGCTGTGGCATCATCTAACGTGACAACAGCCATGCGATCGCCGCGTTTGGTTTGAATAGCGCGAACATGTGTAATCATTCCCGCTACAATAGCAGAGCGATTTTGTGTGGGACGTAACTTAGCAACGCGATCAGTAATAAAATGCGTGAGTTCGCCCAGATAACGGTGAATAGGATGGCCAGTGAGATAGAGTCCCAGCGTTTCTTTTTCTCCAACCAATCGCTCGTATTCACTCCAGGTAGCTACTTGCTTATAGATGACGGCGGATAAGGTTGTTACAGCAGTGAGCAAATCATGCTGTCCAAGTGTTTTATCACGTAATGTTTGTTCTGCTTGATGCAATGCGTGATCTAAACTGGCGATTAAACTTGCACGGTGTGGGCCAATTTTATCGAAAGCGCCTGCTTTGATCAGCACTTCCAATGCGCGGCGATTCATTTTGCGGCCATCTACGCGTCGGCAAAAATCAAATAAATCACTGAATGGGCCACCTTGATTGCGTGCTTCGATAATAGCTTCAATGGCTGCAAGTCCAACGCCTTTAATTGCACCTAAGCCGTAGGCAATATTTTTTTTATCAATGACCTTAAAAGTATAGTCACCCTGGTTGATATCAGGTGGGGCAATTTTTAATTTCAGTACGTGACATTCTTCAATGAATGCAACTACTTTATTCGTGTGATCCATATCAGATGATAGTACGGCAGCCATATAGCTTGCAGGATAGTGTGCTTTTAACCATGCAGTTTGATAGGCAATTAATGCGTAAGATGCAGAATGTGATTTATTGAAACCGTAACCTGCAAATTTTTCCATTAAATCGAAAATATAGGTGGCGGTATCTAGATTAACGCCACGTTCAACTGCTCCTTTACAAAAAATTTCACGCTGAATCGCCATTTCTTCAGGTTTTTTCTTGCCCATGGCGCGACGTAAAATATCAGCAGACCCTAATGAATATCCAGCAAGTACTTGTGCAATTTGCATTACTTGTTCTTGATAAACAATGACGCCATACGTTGGACGTAAAATAGGTTCTAATTTAGGATGGGGGTATGTTACTTTAGCACGACCCTGTTTACGATTAATAAAATCATCAACCATTCCGGACTGAAGTGGCCCAGGACGAAAGAGAGCAACTAAGGCTACGATATCTTCAAAACAATCAGGTTGTAGGCGTTTTACCAAATCTTTCATGCCGCGCGATTCTAATTGGAATACGGCGGTTGTCTTGCAAGAACGTAATAACTTAAAAGTGTCTTCATCATTCATGGGAATTAAGTGAATATTTAATGGTGCGGTGCTGTGTTGTGCGGCATGAATATTTTTAATTGCCCAATTGATAATAGTTAAAGTACGTAATCCTAAAAAATCGAACTTCACGAGACCAATGGTTTCTATATCATCCTTATCAAATTGTGTTACAAGATGATGTGCTTCATTCGGTTCGCAATAAAGTGGAGTAAATTCGGTTAATTTATCAGGAGCGATGACGACACCACCTGCATGTTTGCCGACATTACGCGTAGTGCCTTCTAATTTTAAAGCAAGATCGATTAAGGTACGTACATCATCTTCTTGTTGGTAACGATTACGTAACAATTCTTCTTGTTCGAGCGCTTTATTGAGCGTCATACCCATTTCGAACGGAATGAGTTTGGCGAGTTTATCAACATGTCCATAACTCATGCCTAACACGCGTCCTACATCGCGTACGACAGCGCGTGCTGCCATTGTGCCATAGGTAATAATTTGCGATACATTATCGCGTCCATGCGTTTGCATAACATAATCAATCACACGATCACGTCCCTCCATGCAGAA
>CAZAEO010000138.1:0-2387 GCA_964484285.1 uncultured Coxiellaceae bacterium
ACCCACCACGCTGACCGACAAATAGCACATAAGGCGTAGCTAATGGCTCAAGACGCAGGTTACAAAAAACATCTGAAACACCATTGTGAATCACGTGTATAGTTTGCCCCGATGTTGTCCCAACAAATTCTAGTAAGTCATCTTTTGTTGAATTGGAGATACAGATCACCGCCTGTGCCGCACGAATTGCTGCATTTTTTTGTGTGGTATGCACCCACTGACGTAGACCCCTCTGATAACGTTCATAAATAAAATCATGTACGGTTACCACGGTTGGCAATCGGTGCTCGCAGGGTAGGCGGTAGTAGCTGGAGTGAAATACAGAAACATTAGGCGGAACGCGACAGGTCAGGTAGCGCTCAAAAGGGCGTGCGTCGCGGCTCAAGACAGATACGTCTCGACCACAATCCATTACACCCAGTCGAGTGGGTCTCTCCAATGTAAGTATTGCCCGTTTTTGCTGTACGGCTAGGTAATCGAGCAACTTGCGAAAGTAGACACTGATTCCACCTTGTTGTTGCAGCGAAAAAATGATACCGTCAATTGCAACAGTCACTGAACCGCCTTGTAGTTTAACAATGTTCTGTGCGTAAGCAAATAGGGCTTGAAGGAGGAAACCAGCCTATGAGAATGTCGCAACGCGAACAAACACACAAGTATCAAAAACAACTGCTGAACGTACTTTTTTTGAAGAAGTAAGTGTGCTAAGCAGTCCCCGTCTTGTCCCGCCACACCACAAATTAGTAGAATTTTCTTCTTATTCATTTAACACCCTGCGTCAATGACAGTTGACTAGAAATTCTTAGCTTAATAAAACCGTTTAAAATTACCGCAATTGCTATATATATTACCGGCGTTGCATATGAAAACATTCCCACATAGCAAGACGACACCATTATAATGAATAATCCGATATTTTTCCGTTCCAAAAATTTTACATAGATCGCTCTCTGGAAACTTCCTACAATAAAACCCTCAAGAGCAACACCTATTACTCCAAAATCAAGATATGATAATGCCCACGAAATGATTCCAGGCGTGGCTCCTTGCTCAGCCATGCCAGGAAATAATATTTTATGTATTAAGGTTAGTCCGTATTCATAAGGCTTTTCAGAATAAAATCCGCGTGGGACATAAAACCAAAGAGAAGTTAGCCATCCTTCACCATACCTAAAGCCTATTTCCTCAAATCTATATAGCATTTCTGCCGCATTATAAAAATAATCTATAAAATATGCAGGAGCCATGATAATACTTTCATACGCGCCAGAAGTCACGAGAAGAAGTAAGAATATCATTATAATGATAATGGCAACTAGTGAGGCAAACGTGATGCTAATCTTTTTTATGAAGTAATGGGCATATAAAAAAGAAACTATAAAAACAGACAATACAGATGATTTCGATCCTGAAAAATACATGCCGATCATAAAGAATAAAGAATAAAGAATTAGCCATTTATATGGTAACCTTTTAACTCTTGTTAAAAATAAGATCTTTAAAAACGCAGCCATAAGCAACCATTGGTAGATCAACCACCAATGTCCTACGCCAGATCGGTGTAACTGATATGCACTTCTTGTATCTTGAATCCATAGAAGACCAACACCGCTGGAATACATTAAGGCCATATATGACAATACAGAAAATAACAGCAGTGCAGTAATATAAAAAATTGTACTCTTATGTGTTTCCTTATTAGACGCAAAAACATCAAACCAATGATAAATGAAAATTCGGACTAAATTTCTACGAAGGCTATATCCCGCAAGAATAAAAACCAAGTATAGTGATGATATAAAAAATACATAATTAATATGCTCTGCACTAACCTCGTTTAATTCCGTAAACGATAAAACAGCTAAGTATGAAGCTATCGTAAAAGTACCAGTAATCAAAAATACATTTGCAGTTAATGGATTAAGCCAATCTCCATTGTGAAAATATAGCCCAAAAATAAATACCAATACACAAAGAAAAACAATTAAATAAAATCCAATACTCATTTTTTATTTAATCTGAATGTTTTTAAAAAAGATTAATAACCGAGTCTTCAATAAAATGTAAAAAACGACCCACCGTTTTATTTTGAAATAAAGTGATCTGGTAACGAAATTCGTGCCAAGCCAGTTCGATGAAGGTATTCCCTGTGCAGACGAGGAATAGAGTACGCACAAATCCAATAGCACCTCACCTGCTTCATTTGAAAGCAAACGCTTAATCCCGGGCGCATCAAACGGGAGCACTTCACGTGCAAGCAAGCAGCCTAACGCATGTTTGGCAGCCTCGGATTCCATGAAATTCGGGAAGTCTGAACGGAGATGTTGAATATACGTCCAGATGGCTAGCAACTGGTGCTCGATCCGCGTTGCCGTCAACCCTGTCGA
>CAZAEO010000138.1:2406-4066 GCA_964484285.1 uncultured Coxiellaceae bacterium
GGAATGCACTCTGTATTTTGATGAGAACGTTGATGACGTGGCTTTCATACTTTTCTGAGATAGTCTGGAAAACAACAAGTCATCGGCGTAGAGCAGACTAGGAAGCTCCGGCATGCCACCGATTGAAAGAAAATGATCGGGGCGAAAAACATATCCAGTGCCAAAAGAGTCACGCAGCCCCCACATGCGAGCCAATAGAAAATCGGAATACGATTCGGTTTCCGGGATCGGTTTGCACGGCCGCACCATCTTCCCAGCGGAGTCGATTAACCAGAAATGTGTCAAATAAAGACCGGCCTCTGGATATTTTTCGACAAGTTCTTCAATAGAGCTGAGAAAGTTAGGCAAAAATAAATCGTCATGACCCAGAATGGTCATGAAGTCGAATCGTAACAAGTCAGTTCCAAGTGTTTCAGAAATTCGTCTCCAGCTTGAAATGATGTCGACACGTTCTTCGAACCGTCTGACACAAATCCGTTTATCACTGTACTGCGATAAAATTTGAGGTGTGCGATCAGTGCTTGCATTGTCGAGAACTACCAACATCCAATCGCCGCAGTCCTGTGCGATGACACTGTCAATCGCAGTGGCGATATAGTCCTCTCCATTCAAAACAGGAATGAATATGCCGAATTTGGCAGATTGGACGGGTGACGTAATTATGCACTCGGTTGCATTTGAAAATTCCGACTGAGCCATCAGCGAGTCCTCCAGCTATTAAATTTTCTAAAGGCAAGAGAACGCAAGTTTGAGGCCGCAAAAAATGCAGCTAAAAACATCAAAAAGCCACAAAATATCAACCAAGAAAAATTAGAAACAGCATCAAAGTTTACAGGCTTGATAAATGACAAAATTATGCCTATCAAACAAGAAGAGAATATCGGTAATAAATTGTCTTGCCAATACCACTTCCATTTTTCTTTCGGTAACAATTTTTTATGCATTAACTGTACAACCACAAAAATATAGCTTGATGTAATAGCAACCCACACCCATGCCGCACCAATAGCTCCGTAATTCAATGTAGACCAATAAAGTACTGGTATTTGAACTGTAACAATAACGGCATTCACTTTTGCTGCAAAAATTGACCACCCATAAGCCAATTGCAGCATGTAGGGGATATTCATCAACCCGAGAAATGCCGTCCCCAATGCCAATAAAGTCACCAATGGCGCTGAATTACGCGCCAATACCTCGTCCAAAGAATAAGCACAGTTTCACTCTGAAAAATCAATAACAGTGAAATCGGTGCAACCATTACTGTCATCAACTGCGATGCTTGATGGTAAGCTGCAATCAAACTCGGTTCATCTCGTCGCGTAACCAGCTCCGTAAAGCGTGGGTAATAACCCTGTGCAAGGGGAGCTACAAGAAGCATTAGAGCGCCAGCAACAGATGCAGCTAACGTATAGGTTCCAAAGTTTTCAAGACTTAGTATACGTGACAACAGAATTTTATCTACCTGCGTCAACAATAATGATAGAAAAGTTGTAGCAATCATTCCCCTAGCAAAATGCCAAACATTCGATAGTTCCAGTGTAGAAAATTTTACTGGATCAGAAGCAACGGGCAGGGCGCGATGCACACGAATCGCGAGAATGATTACTGATATCAAGGATATAAATCCTTGCCAAACGAAGAATGCCGTAATGGACGG
>CAZAEO010000139.1:0-4017 GCA_964484285.1 uncultured Coxiellaceae bacterium
CGTTTTTTCTCAATCAGATCACATTCATCTGATAGCAATCTGCTCTGCTAAAAGGAAAAGTTATTCTTTTACAGAGCCTAAGCATAGCGTCGCACTTTACTGAGTCAGGTTTCCCTTGTCAATCAGATGCGTTAGTCGATCTTTTATAACCTAGAAGCTGATTAATTTTTAATCTTTCTTTAAGATTTGTTCATTATAATCTCAACTATTAGATTAATAAATTGAAGAAAATCATATGGCTATTAGTAGATTATGGGAGCGTCGACGTCCTGGTCATCATTCACCACAACTCAACATGAGGAGAGTAGAAGAACAGCAAAATGCTGAAGGTTTCCCATCATCTCCAACCGCGGAGTTACCCAAAACACCTGTTGTTGAAAATGTTCAAGAAGAAAAGAAATCAGACGATCAATCGCCTTCATATCATTCATAATCCTAAATTTGCTTCACCCTTGCGCTTTTCTTTTTTATTGCATATAACTTAATATCGAATTCATCATGATGGAAACGGCTTGAAAAAAAAAATAAATACACTTGATTTGAGTTTGTTGCCTTGCCAACAGTTGATTGGCGTAGGAAAGCGTATTGCTGAGCGCTTAGCACATATAGGCATTTGGCACGTCCAGGATTTATTGTTTCATCTACCTTTGCGTTATCAAGATCGCACACGTGTTTATCCGATTCGTGATTTGATTCCAGGAGAACATGTGGTGGTTGAAGGTGAAATTGAAACCACTATGATGCCGAAAGGAGGAAGAACACGGCTTCTGCTTTGTATAAAAGACTCCACAGGCCGGCTGCGTTTGCGTTTTTTTTACGTTAACACGTTGCAACGTAACGCTTTGCAAATAGGTGCGCGAATACGTTGTTATGGGGAAGTGCGCTTGGGTCCTTACGGATTAGAAATGATTCATCCTGAATATCGTATTGTCACAGCAGATTTTGTTGCACCTACTGAAGAAAATCTCACGCCGATTTATCCTGCAACGGATGGATTGAGTCAACTCATGTTACGTAAATTAACTCAGCAAGCATTACAATTGATGGCAACAGGAGGTCTGCTACATGAAATTTTACCAACAACTATTTTACAAAAGCTAACGTTTCCTTCATTGAAAGACGCGTTGCAATTTGTACATCGTCCGCCAAAAAATGCACCCTTAGATATGTTAGTGGCTGGACGACATGTTTCACAAAAACGATTGGTATTTGAAGAATTATTAGCGCATCGTTTAAGTTTATTGCACTTGAAAAATACCTTTCAAGTGCAACAAGCAGTTGCATTAAACAATCCAGGTTGCTTGCTGCAACAATTTATTACCGCGTTACCTTTTCAATTGACATCAGCACAAAAAAAAGTAGCAGAAGAAATTCGTTATGATTTATTGCAATCACATCCTATGTTGCGTTTGGTGCAGGGTGATGTGGGTTCCGGCAAAACGGTAGTTGCTGTTCTTGCTATGTTGCAAGCGGTTGAGAGCGGCTATCAAGCTGCTATGCTTGCACCTACAGAATTACTTGCGGTACAGCATTATCAGGTGTTACAAAAATGGTTGGAACCATTGAAGATAAAAGTTGTACTGCTTTCCGGACGCATGAAAGCAGCATTGCGACGTGCGGCGTTAACTAGGATTGCAGCGCATGAGGCACATGTTGTTGTTGGTACGCATGCGATTTTTCAAAAAGAAGTAGAGTTTGCTAAATTAGTTTTAGTGATTGTGGATGAACAACATCGTTTTGGCGTGCAACAACGCGCTTTATTGCGTGAAAAAGGAGTGCACGAACAATATTGTCCGCATCAATTGATTATGACAGCAACTCCTATTCCGCGGACATTAGCGATGAGTGTGTATGCAGATCTTGACTATTCTGTCATTAATGAATTACCTCCTGGTAGAACACCTGTTATCACGCGTGTTATGGCCAATTCCCATCGAGACGAAATTTTGACGCGGATTTATGATATTTGTTTGTCGGGTCGTCAAGCATATTGGGTGTGTGCCTTAATTGCTGAATCAGACATATTGCAATGCAAAGCCGCAGAAAATACGGCAGAAGAATTACGCGTAGCATTACCTGACTTAAAAATTGGATTGTTGCATGGGCGGATGAAAGCAGAAGAAAAAGAACACATTATGCAAGCATTTAAAGAAGGGGAATTACATTTGCTGGTCGCGACGACGGTGATCGAAGTGGGTGTCGATGTACCGCGCGCAAGTTTAATGGTGATTGAAAATGCAGAGCGTTTGGGTCTTGCTCAATTACATCAATTACGCGGTCGAGTTGGACGCGGGACAGATACAAGTTATTGTTTATTGCTGTATCAAGCGCCATTATCGCAGATTGCAAAAGCACGTTTAGCCGTCATGCGTGAAACCACGGATGGATTTAAGATCGCAGAACGGGATTTGGAATTGCGTGGGCCAGGCGAAGTGTTAGGTACACGGCAAACTGGTGATGTGTCATTACGCATTGCCGATTTGTTGCGTGATTGCGATTTATTGCCTAGTGTTTCAGATGCGGCCGTTCTTTTACAGCAACAGCATCCAGAATTAATTGATCCATTGATTCAACGTTGGCTAGGGGATCGCGAGCGATTTGGTCACGTTTAACTTAAGGGCGCGTAAGTGCCCTTTCTTTTCTCAATGTGTTTGTCAGTTTTATTTTTCTGTGTAATATTGTGCGATAATTCCGTCTTTTGTTCGGGGAGTAGGGCATGGGATCCGTTGCGCAATCATTAGAAATTATTCGCCGTGGCACAGAAGAGATCTTATTAGAAGAAGACTTAGTGGAACGCTTGAAAACAGGAAAACCTCTGCGTGTTAAAGCAGGGTTTGATCCGACCGCGCCTGATCTTCATTTGGGGCATACCGTATTATTAAATAAAATGCGCCAATTTCAAGATTTGGGGCATGAAGTCATCTTTCTGATTGGTGATTTTACCGGCATGATTGGTGATCCTTCAGGCAAAAATGAAACTCGTCCACCCCTCACTCGCGCACAAGTTGAAGAAAATGCAGCAACGTATCGTAATCAAGTCGGTAAAGTGCTCGATCCTGATAAAACCAAAATTATGTTTAATTCTGAGTGGATGGATAAATTATCTCCCGTCGATTTAATCAAGCTCGCTGCAACACATACTGTTGCGCGTATGTTAGAGCGCGATGATTTTCATAAACGTTATACCAGCGGTCAAGCGATTGCGATTCATGAATTTTTATATCCCTTGTTACAAGGATATGATTCTGTCGCAATGAAGGCAGATATTGAATTAGGCGGTACCGATCAGAAATTTAATCTATTGATGGGGCGTGAATTACAAAAACATTTTGCGCAAAAACCCCAAACAGTCATTACGTTGCCTTTGCTTCCTGGACTTGATGGGGTGAAGAAAATGTCGAAATCTTTGGGAAATTACATCGGTATAGACGAAGCACCCAATGATATTTTTGGCAAAATCATGTCATTATCAGATGAAACCATGTGGCTGTATTTTGAATTAATTAGTTTTCGTTCGCTTGCGGAAATTAAAAAATTTCGTGAAGAAGTCAATCAAGGTTTAAATCCACGTGATGTGAAGTTTCGTTTAGCAGAAGAAGTAGTTGAGCGTTTTTATAATGGTCAAGAAGCAAAACGTGCGCATGAAAATTTTGTTGCGCAATTTCAACAGGGCGCTATTCCCGAGGATCTTTCTGAAGTTGTGCTGATTGTCAGCAAAGAAGGGTTGCCGCTTGCAAATATTATCAAAATGGCAGGATTAACTGAGAGTACGTCTGACGCATTGCGCATGTTGCAACAAGGCGCAGTGCGTATCGATGGCGAGCGTGTGAATGATTACAAATTAACGCTCTCCGCAGGGCAAACAATGATATTACAAGTTGGAAAAAGACGTTTTGCAAAAGTGACGTTAACCACATAAATGCAGAGATAGCTGGGCATTAATTAACCTTTTAAAAAATCTTAAATTTTTTCCCAAATCTAGTTGACACTGTAGGAGAAGGGGGTAGAATTCGCAAG
>CAZAEO010000140.1:0-3992 GCA_964484285.1 uncultured Coxiellaceae bacterium
CTTATCTTCAATACATTAGCCCTTCTCGCTACGGTTACAGCTGCCGAATTTAGGATAATTTACCACGATTAGCGGGAACTTTATAAACATGAATTTGAACTTTCTTGATTTTGAACAATCTATTGCTGAACTCGAAGCAAAAATCCAAGAATTACGCATGGTGGGTAAGGATACGGATGTTAATCTCCATGACGAAATTGCTCGTTTAGAGGTACAGAGTAAACAGCTGACTAAAGATATTTTTTCAAGGCTTACTACGTGGCAAATTACCCAATTAGCGAGACACCCGCTACGGCCGCATACGCTCGATTACATTGAGCGTCTATTTACTGATTTTGATGAATTGCAGGGTGATCGCGCTTTATCGAAAGGCCCTTCTATTGTTGGCGGTATAGCGCGTTTTGATGACCAACCTGTTATGGTAATAGGGCATGAAAAAGGACGTAAAACTCAAGAAAAAATCGAACGTAATTTCGGGATGCCGCATCCGGAAGATTATCGCAAAGCATTGCGTTTAATGCGGATGGCTGAAAAATTCAACATGCCTATCATGACTTTCATTGATACACCGGGTGCTTATCCAGGAGTGGGAGCGGAAGAACGTAATCAAAGTGAAGCCATTGCGCGTAATTTATTTGTTCTCTCTCGCTTAAAGACGCCGATTATTTGTACGGTGATAGGTGAGGGTGGGTCAGGCGGTGCCTTAGCGATTGGGGTGGGGGATCGGGTGCTCATGCTGCAATATTCGATTTATTCGGTCATTTCTCCTGAAGGCTGCGCTTCCATTTTATGGAAAAGTGCGGAAAAAGCACCACAAGCTGCAGAAGCGATGGGCGTATCCGCAGAGAAAAATTTACAGTTAGGTCTGATCGACAAGATTGTTCCGGAACCGCTAGGCGGTGCGCATCGGAATTATGATGCGATGGCTGCTGTTTTAAAAAAGACACTTCTGGGGCAATTGGCAGAATTACGCAATTATTCAACAGATCAGCTTCTTGATGCACGTTACAAACGATTGATGTCTTATGGACTTACTGGTTGAAGCAATAAAGAAATTTGTTATCACGCATGGGCTCGATCGAGTGTATTGGATTGCCTATAGCGGTGGTTTAGATTCACATGTATTGTTGCATCTTTTTGCAACTGTACGCTCGATTTATCCCATCAAATTACGTGCTATTTATATTAATCATGGTATTTCCACACATGCGGCGCACTGGGCTTTGCATTGTGCCGCTGTGTGTAGCGATTTGCAGATTGATTTTACCGAGCATAGTATTTCTGTTACGGCAGATCAGAAAAATGTTTTTAGCCCCGAAGATTCTTTACGTCAGTTGCGTTATCAATGCTTTGCAGAATTACTTGCACCGGATGATGCCTTGTTAACTGCGCATCATCAGGATGATCAAGCAGAAACAGTGTTGTTGCAATTATTTCGCGGTGCCGGACCTAAAGGCCTTGCTGCTATGCCAAGAATAAAATCGTTTGCACAAGGTTTGCATGGCAGGCCGCTATTAGATTTTACGCGTAGAGATTTAAAAACCTATGCAAAGCAGCATCACTTGCAGTGGGTGGAGGATGAATCCAATGCATGCGTTCATTACACGCGAAATTTTTTACGACATGACGTATTGCCTATTTTGTTGCAACGGTGGCCAACCATTACAAAAACATTAGCAAGAACCGCCGATCATTGTGCGCAAACCCAGCAAATAATAGAGTCCATCATAGATCATGATATGACAGATGTTCAGGGAGCGACTTCTCGTACATTGTCCGTGGAAAAATTATTACGTCTTCCGCAAAACAAACAAGCGCATGTATTGCGTACCTGGCTGTTGCAATTTAATTTTCCATTGCCATCTATGACGAAAATGCAGCAGTTGCTGCACGATGTTTTGCTTGCACGTGACGATAAAATGCCTTGCGTTGCCTGGCGTGGAGTTGAAATTAGACGTTATCGCGACGAATTATTTTGTTTATCTACTTTAGCGGCGCAAGATGCAGCGCAAAGCTTTCACTGGAATTTATCTGAACCGCTGTGTTTAATGAATGGGACAATGTTACAAGCGACGCTTGCCAGAGGCCAAGGATTACATGCAGATATTCAACAAGTGAGTGTGCGTTTTCGTCAGGGTGGAGAAAAATTACGTTTACCGGGACGTGCTCATCACCATGATTTAAAAAAATTGTTTCAAGGTTGGGGAGTGCCCCCCTGGCAGCGAAATCGAGTTCCCTTGATTTATGTCGAAAATCAGTTAGCCGCTGTGGTGGGTTTTTGTGTTGCACAAGATTTTGTTGTGCGCGATCAGCAGCAAGGCTGGTTGCTGGCATTGTTGTAGTTGGAAGGAACTGAACCTTTTTCTTCTGTTCTATAATTGCCTTGTTTCGAAGCCATCGCTGGTTTGTGATGCAAGCCGCGATGGCTGTCAGTATTTATTCTTTGCTGCAGCAATTATTGCATGAGCAGGTACATAAGTATTTGATTAATGCGCCAAATCCTAGAATAGGTAAAGATACATCAAAGAAATCACGGAAGATAATGAGATGAACAATTTGTTCACGCCATACGACTGTCATTGCTCCCACAACAATGGCAGTTAAAATGACAAGTGCGATGAAAAGTTTGAGCATCATAAGCTGTGTCTCCTAAGTTTTAAAAATCCATAAAAAAGCTATTATGCTAAATTCGGCAGTTGATGCCCAGTGCTGATTTTGTTACAGTCGCGAAAACCAAATTAAGACAATGAAGCAATCATGACTCGGTATATTTTTATTACAGGTGGGGTAGTGTCATCCTTAGGGAAAGGTATTGCTTCTGCTTCATTAGGCGCCATCCTTGAGGCAAGAGGCCTTAAGGTCACTCTCTTAAAGCTTGATCCTTACATTAATGTTGACCCTGGCACAATGAATCCAGCACAACACGGGGAAGTGTTTGTGACAGAAGATGGAGGTGAAACAGATTTGGATCTGGGTCATTATGAGCGTTTTGTCCGAATCAAGACAACGAAAGCCAATAATTTTACGAGCGGCCGAGTCTATGCGAATGTTTTGCGTAAGGAACGGCGTGGTGATTATTTGGGCGGGACAGTGCAAGTTATCCCGCACATTACCGATGAAATCAAACGCTGCATTAAAAAAGCAGCTGAAGATGTTGATGTTGCGTTAGTTGAAATTGGCGGTACGGTGGGTGATATCGAATCCTTACCTTTTCTTGAAGCCATTCGACAAATGCGTGTGGAACTTGGGCGTCAACAGGCTTTGTTTATCCATTTGACCTTAGTTCCTTACATTAAAACGGCGGGTGAAATTAAAACTAAACCGACCCAGCATTCTGTCAAAGAATTGCGTTCTATTGGTATTCAACCTGATATTTTATTATGCCGTTGTGACCGGCCAATCGCAGCGAGTGCTCGTTCCAAGATTGCCTTATTTACTAACGTTGAGCAGCGTGCGGTTATTCCGCTACAAGATGTCGATTTTGTTTATCAGATTCCTTTGGAATTACATAAACAAGGGTTAGATGAAATCGTGATAGAAATGTTAGGTATTCAAGCCAAACCAGCTAATTTAGCGGAATGGGAACAGGTTGTTACTGCATACCGTAATCCGCAAGGTGAGGTTGCTATTGGTATAGTCGGTAAGTATATGGATTTGACGGAATC
Source organism: uncultured Coxiellaceae bacterium (assembly GCA_964484285.1). GTDB lineage: Bacteria > Pseudomonadota > Gammaproteobacteria > DSM-16500 > DSM-16500 > CAZUQP01. Next base: position 3,666 of record CAZAEO010000140.1, read on the forward strand.
CTATAAATCACTTATTGAAGCATTAGTACATGCAGGCATCAAAACGCAAACCCATGTGATAATTCACTATATTCATGCAGAAGATATTGAAAGACAAGGAACCGATATTTTAAAAGGTATGGATGGCATTATTGTGCCTGGCGGATTTGGTAAACGCGGTGTCGAAGGTAAAATTGCCGCAGTGCGTTTTGCGCGTGAAAATCAGGTGCCTTATCTTGGTATTTGTTTAGGCATGCAAATTGCGATGATTGAATTTGCGCGTAATCAAGCAGGTATGCAACATGCTAACAGCACGGAATTTGATCCCGAAACACCTTATCCTGTTGT
>CAZAEO010000141.1:0-3863 GCA_964484285.1 uncultured Coxiellaceae bacterium
CTATTTACTTGAATTCTCTCAATTTGTCACCTAAATTCGTGGGGATATTTCAGTTCGCAATGACACTACTTAAGCCTATTCTGCGTAAGGTGAGTTAAATTATATGAAATACATCAACAAACGAAAAATGAAAAAGAACAACAAACATTAGCTACTTTAAAAAAACATATTGATCAAGCCTACCAAGCTTATGTTTATACAAAAGGCGAAAACGCTGAAAACATCATAGAAAATTTACGAAAGCAAATTGCAAACATTAACGATCCATCTCCACTCAGTTATTTTAGTTTTTTTAGAAATTCGATCATCAAAGAAATAGAAGATGTTTTAAAGAACAGGGAACAAACCACCTATTCTCATCATCTAAAATTGTAACAACACCGCTTGCCTGTTCAAGCAAATCAGTTTACTCTTAAATTTCTCTAACAAGGAAGTTAGATATGCCATTCACTCCGGCAATGCAACCCGAAACCATTGGCCAGCAGCTTTTGCGCAGCGTAAAACTTTACGCTAAATCGCTTTTACACGTTTTTGAGTTTGCGTTAATTCTGTCTATTATTGCGTTTGTTCCACGCATGATTACCCTGGTAACGAATCAACGCATCCCTCTTACGCTAAGTCCTTTTACATTACAAACCCTAGGATTGTTGCTGATTGATATCGGCACCCTGATCTTTTTTATCGCCATCTTGTGGCGCATGCGATGCTTCATTGCGCATGTACAGGAAACACTATGGAGTGACATAAAAAGAGCCTTTAGAAAAATACCCCAGATATTAGTAGCAAGCCTTATTTTAGGGTTTTCTTTGTTATTAATTAATTTTGTTACGTATGGTGTGAATTTACTGATAACACAAGATACTTTACTTACGCAAAATTCTTTTGCCCGTTTAGCCGTTTTTGTCGTATTTTTCTTCCAATTCATTGCGGCTGTTTATATTTATTTTCTCTTTTGCTTTTATTTACCACTCATCCTAACTGAAAATAAAAGTATTGTTTCTTCATTAAAACAAAGCGCTGTATTGGTCTGGAAAAATTGGTGGCGAACGTTTTGCGTGCAAGTATTCCCCTGGTTTTGTTATTTGATCGCTTTATTTATTATCAAACATGTTCTCGATTTTCATTTACATATTTATTTTACTGATCCTCGCAACATTACCGTATCTTCGACGGCTATGCATATTATCATTTTTGCTCTTTTCATTCCATGGCCTGCTGCAACCCTGTTAGTCCAACTGCGTGATTTAGAATTACGAAAAAATCTCTACTAGGGTTATAATCATCCTCCATTATGAATAAATTTACTTATGAAGTTTTGCTGGGGTTTGATTTTGGCATGAAGCGTATTGGAATTGCTGTTGGCCAAACCGTCACAAAAACTGCCCGACCGCTCACAACCATTAACGCAACCGAGGGTGTGCCTCAATGGACTATACTGGATAAAATTATCCGCACGTGGCAGCCGGATGCATGCATTATTGGAATTCCGTTAAATATGGATGGTACTGAGCAGCCTATTACTCAGATCGCGCGCCAATTTGCACAGCAATTACACGAACGCTATCAGTTACCCATCCACGAAATGGATGAGCGGCTCAGCACTAAAGATGCCCGAGAACGTGTCTTTACCGAAGGTGGCTACAAAGCATTACAAGATAGACAAATTGATAGCGTCGCTGCACAATTAATCTTACAAAATTGGTTAACCGAGTAAAAAATGATGAAAATACCCTCAGAACGGCTTATGTATTTTATTAGCTTAGTGATAATTGCTCTTTTACTTAGCGCGACGTTTTATCTAGAAAAATACGATGGTTTTATTCCATGCCCACTGTGCATTTTGCAACGTATTACATTCGGCATCCTAGGTGTTTTGTTTTTTGTAGGTATGTTATTGCCTAACATCAAGTTGGCTCGTCTATTGATCAGTATATTAGCAGGGCTTTTCTCGCTATTTGGCATTTATCTGTCTGGTAGACAAGTATGGTTACAGCATCTGCCAGCCGATCCCAATGCAGATTGTGGTGTCAGTTTGCAATATTTAATAAAAGCCTTGCCATTTGATCAAGCTATCGCAAGAATCATGCAAGGAACAGCCGAATGTTCGCAAACAGGTTGGGAATTTTTGCACCTTAGTCTGGCCGATTGGTCATTGTTATGTTTTATTGTTTTTTTCGGCGTGTGCTTATTGCAGCTCAGTCGAGCGCTGCGTCAGTAAGTAGATTAATGGCTTTTGGGTTAATATTGATTTCATATATGATAATAACAATACCCTATAACAAGATAGGCTAGTCTATCATGACGACTAAAAAATATTGTGCATCATTTTTGCTAGGCTTCAGCTTAATATGCTACGCAGTATTATCCATAGCACAAATTAGCCAAACATTACAAATCAACACGCATTTTCGTAATATTATCGGCAAACCTACCTGGCTTTTAATCGTACGCGATGTAAACAGTGGTGAAGTGCGTCCTTATTTATTCGATATACGCAATAATGATAACTTCTGGGTTGCATTTACCTCCGGACGTTCTTATCGTGTAACCGTATCCAATCTTACATTTGGCCCCTATGCCATTATCAATAATTTTTGCCGTCTGGAAGACGGCATCTTAAATGGACAATCCATGGTAATCACCTTATCAGGCGATTTAACGCCTGTCCCCGAGACCTCAAGTTGCAATGTGTTACTTTATAATAACAATGAATTTCCGATTGTGAATTCTCAGTAAGGAATAGATATGAAATTTAATAACATCCTAGAAACCATTGGTAAAACACCTCTTGTTCGACTCAATAAAATGGCTCGCGATTATCCCTGTGAAATTTATGCAAAATGTGAATTTTTCAATCCGGGAGGTTCTGTCAAAGACCGCATCGCTTATGCCATGATCGAAGAAGCCGAAAAAGCAGGACATATTAAACCAGGCGATACACTGATTGAAGCAACATCCGGTAACACAGGCATTGGCTTTGCTTTGGCAGGTACAGTGAAAGGTTATAAAATTATTATCACCATGCCAGAAAAAATGAGTCATGAAAAACAAGTCATCATCGAAGCATTAGGCGCAAAAATTTATCGTACGCCGAGCTACGTTGCCTGGAATCATCCAGAGAGTCACTTATCACTCGCTAAAAAATTAAAACAAGAAATTCCTAATGCGCATATTCTTGATCAATATAGCAATCATGCTAATCCCGATGTTCATTATCGCACGACAGCACAAGAAATTCTGGATGATATTGGCGACAATCTAGCAATGGTGGTGATCTCTGCTGGCACAGGCGGCACGATTTCTGGTATTGGCAGAAAATTTAAAGAAGTAAATCCCAATATTCAAATTATCGGCGCTGATCCCTATGGTTCTATTTTGGGTGGCGGCACGGAAGTTTGCCCTTATTTGGTAGAAGGTATTGGCTATGATTTTATTCCAGATGTACTAGATAATACGTTGGTAACAGAATATATCAAAGTAAATGATAAAGATTCCTTTTTAACAGCGCGCCGCTTGATTAGAGAAGAAGGTTTATTAATCGGTGGTTCTTCTGGAACAGCTGTATGGGCTGCGTTACAAGCAGCAAAACGTCTTAAACGCGGCGAAAAATGCGTGGTTATTTTAGCTGACGGTGTTCGCAATTATCTCACCAAATTTGTCGATGATAAGTGGATGCGTGAGCATGGATTTATTATCTAGTACTCCGTCAAAAAAGTTTTTCTGCATTGATTAGGGTCTTATATGAACTTCATTTATCTCAGTAGTTATTCTGTTAATGCGCATAAGTTTGAAATCACGAATGTATTGACCGACATTCCTAGAACATAAATTGAACTTTGAAAAATTACATAATGATCAATTTT
>CAZAEO010000142.1:0-3722 GCA_964484285.1 uncultured Coxiellaceae bacterium
AAAACGCAGGGTTCGCAATGACACTACTTAAGCTTATTCTGCGTAAGGTGAGTTAATAATCATTTTAATTTTGCTTTTACAAATTTCACTAATTTTCCTAGTTGAGTGTTATATAGCTTTACGCCAAAATGCCTTGGCAAATCCCTTAAAGTAATCACTAAAGGATGCTGCATTTCGACAACTTGTTCAAAACAGATAGGTAAATTATAAAAAGGAATACGCATGTTGTAATGGTGAATGTGATGATAACCAATATTGGCAGAGAACCATCTTAATAGCCAAGGTAATTTGAAATAAGAGCTGCCTTGTAATGAGGCATCATGATAATTCCATTCTTTACTATCACGAAAATATGTTTCTTCAAAATTGTGCTGCACATAAAACAACAACACACCAAATATACTAGAAATCCAGAAAGGAATTAAAACAATCATCAATAATGCTTTAAACCCAAAGAAATAAATAAAAGTACCGTAGACTAATAATAATGCTATATTCGTCAGCCATATATTTAATCTAGTGTGTCTTTTTTTTATTAAAGATACATAGTTTGGATCTTGATCTTTGCGTAAAAAACGCATTTCAATCCAAAATTGCCATAACCCGCCAAAAAAAATCAGGATAAAAGGATTGCGAATAAAACGATACAACAACCGATGTTTTTTATCGGCTTCAGAATATTCAGGGATAGTAAGCAAATCAATATCGCCAATACCACGTTTATCTAAATTACCAGAACCTGCATGATGAAGACTATGACGTATAGCCCAATAATCATGCGAAGTAAACGTAATAAATGCGAGAATCGTGCCAATAATACGATTTTGTTTAATTGTTTTAAACAACGCCAGATGACCGCAATCATGATGCAACACAAAAATTCTTACATACGCCATCCCTTGAAAAATCGCACTTATCAACCATAGCCAAATTAAATTGTAATAATAGGCATACGCAGTGAGAGCAAAAAACAGACTGAATACAATTAGAGAAATAATGACTTCCCCTATACTACGCGCCATACGTGGTACTGCATATTTTGATAATTGTGAGACTAAATCATTCTTAACCATTTAACCACACCTCAAATTTCACCTTTCTATTCTGATAAGTTGCACCTTGCCGCTGACATCAGGTTTTATAAAGTCAACCTTTTGCACCTCTACCTTGGTTCCATGACATGCATGCTTAATTAATAACATCTTTTTAAATTCATTTATTACATTTTCATCTACATTTTTACCGGAAACATAAGATATTCTCACCATACGAGATGAAGTTGAAACAAACTGTACTTCTTTTACATTAGGAACAAAGAAATCACATAAGACCAATGCATTGATAAAATCTTTTTTTCCAGAATCTGTGACGATAGGCAAAGGTTCTAATTGTCTTGCAGTAATACCCTTCACTTGCGTAAATTGACTAGTCGAAGAATTAGATTCTGTAATAATGCTATCATTCATTCTATATCTTATAAGAGGAGTCACATAATTAAATAAATTAGTAACAATAGCCTTACCTGTCTCGCCAGGCCGTACATTTTGATCGTTTTTATCAACAACTTCGAATAAATTTAAATCATCAAAAATAGTAAGCGGACCATCAATCGATTTTTTATATCCGATTACCAAGCTTTCAGTGGTACTATAAACATCTATAGGTGTCAGTTTCCAAGTAGATTTCACTTTTTCAACAAAATTCTTTGTTTCACCTTCTCCTGAAGTAATGATTTCTGTAAGATTTAGATCAAGTTGATCAGCAAATTCTAACAATGTTGATATGGCTGAAGGATATCCGACTATCTTTTCAGGTTGAAACGCATTAATTGTCTGAATAACTTGTTGCATAGGATCTAATGCTGATATGAGCTTGACCTCATAGAGAAGACTTAAAATACTGGCAAACAAACTTGCCCCTGTAAAATGACCATGTGTGGCCCCAAAATAAACTAATTTCTTTTTGAAGGGTACTTTATCCTTTGATATGCGTAGACTACCTAGCGAAAAAGCATAATCAAAGCTGCCCCCATCATAAACAAATATGCCCAAACGATTAGAACTACCTGACGTATGTAAAACACGATATTTGTTTTTATACAAATGTTGCGGCTCATGATCTTTCGCAAGCCAATCTTCAATTTCTGATTTTCGCAGATCTGAAACAGTAAATACTTTATCAAGATTATCCATCAGTAATGCTTTATCGACACAAGGCAACTTATCTATAGTTATATCCTTTAGATCTTTTTCTTTTATTCCATGTGAAAGATAAAATTCACGATAAAAAGGAGAATGATGAAATACATAATCAAGTAACTGATGAAATAATTTGGATTGTAATTTTATAATAGAAGCTCGCTTCAACTGTGATCGACGTAAATAGGTAAGAAAACTAGTTGTAACGCCAAGGTATCTAGACATCTCCCCCTCCTCTTTTTATGTTCAAAAAATGAACAATTATTAAAACTGTGCCGCATATATAAAATATAGCTTAACTTTTAAAAAAATTTGTATATTTTAAGAACAGTTCAAAATAAAAATATTTTTCAATTAGAATACTAGGTAGTAAAATATAGAGTAGAATTAATAAGATAAAAAAACCTTGCTGTTTTATAAGCAAAAAAGAGGAAATAGATCCTGTGTCAACATTACTTAAATAATGGAAACCCGAATTAACCTAAGACAATCCGCCAAATCATCATCTAAGGGGGCTGTCACTTTGACTGTTTGTCCAATAGATGGCAATACAAACCCAATCGATTTAGCATGCAAAAATAATCGGCCTAAGCCATGTTGACGCATTTTTTTATTAAATTCTTTATCGCCATATTTCTCATCGCCCGCAATGGGGTGCCGGCGATATTTTGCATGGACACGAATTTGATGGGTGCGCCCAGTATGTAAAGTTGCTTCAACCAACATAGCTCCAGTCAAGGTTTCAATCGGCTTAAATACGGTTAGCGCGGTTTTTCCTTGTGAATCGACTTTAACGATTCGTTCACCGCCCTGTAAGTAACTTTTCTGTAAAGCCACTTCTACCCGCAATTCAGATGGCTTCCAGTGTCCTTGGGTCAAAGCCATATAGATTTTACGCATTTTTCCTAAACGCAATAATTCATGTAACTCCTTCAATATACTGCGTTTTTTCGCTAAAATTAAGCATCCTGATGTATCAGAATCAAGTCGATGCGCCAATTCAAGGTGAGGTAAGTTAGGATACATACAACGCAATGCTTCAATTATTCCTATTTTGACTTGGCTGCCGCCATGCACAGGAACACCTGAAGGCTTGTTAAGAATCAATAAATAATTATCCTCGTATAGAATACGCGTTGCTAAGAGAGTCATTAATGACTGGCTTGGCTTAGCAGCAGACGTTTTTTCACTCAAATGCATAGGAGGAATACGAACCCGATCACCCACCTGCAAACGATAGCTTGGCTGTACACGTTTTTTATTTACCCGTACCTCACCTTTTCGCAAAATTCGATAAATTCGAGTTTTAGGCATGTTTTTTAACTTAGTAATCAAAAAATTATCAAGTCGTTGATTAACGAAATCTGCTTCTATTGTTAAATAATAGGCTGCTTTAAAAAGAGATTTTTCCATAAGAATCCTAATGTTATATAATTAATCACGCCCATTACCCGACTTATCAAGCCTATAATCATAATCCTAAATTCGGCAGTTGCAACCGTAGCGAGAAGGGCTAATGTATTG
>CAZAEO010000143.1:0-3646 GCA_964484285.1 uncultured Coxiellaceae bacterium
AAAAAACTATCAGGTTCAAGTTTATAATCTGGATATCATCTTAGCTGTTGGATATCGGACAAACTCAAGTAAGGCGATTGCATTTAGACAGTGGGCAACTCAGACACTGAAAAGTCATATTACCAAAGGGTATACGATTAACCGTCACCGCATCAAAACAAATTATGAAGAATTTTTGAAAGCAGTTGATGATGTTAAAAGCTTATTACCAGTAGGTTCAGTTGTAGATAACGAAAGCATTCTTGAATTAATTAAATTGTTTGCCGATACCTGGTTTTCATTGGACGCGTATGACAAGGATCAGTTACCGGTTGAGGGTATTACAAAGAAAAAAGTGAAATTAACGGCAGAAAAGTTGAGTCAAGCATTGGCTGAATTGAAATATGTTTTAATTGCAAAAGGTGAGGCAACTAATATTTTTGGTGTTGAGCGTACCAAGGAAAGCATTGCGGGTATTATTGGTAATATCATGCAATCTTTTGGCGGCGAAGAACTTTATCCGACTATAGAAGCTAAAGCTGCGAATCTTCTTTATTTCATAGTAAAAAATCATCCGTTTGTAGATGGCAACAAACGCAGTGGCGCATATGCTTTTGTCTGGTTTTTACGTCAGGCGAAAATTTTGGATATTACAAGAATTACGCCACCTGCATTAACCGCTATGACTCTTTTAATTGCTGAAAGTGCGCCAAAGGAGAAAGAGAAAATGGTGGGATTAGTGTGTAGATTTTTGAAAAATAGGAAATAGATGAGATCAATTATATGAATTATAAGTAAGCTTGAGGGAGCGAGGTGATGGTGCGAAATGAATCTGATACTGCTTGGAAAGAAATGTTGGATGCTTATTTTAAAGATTGCATCGATTATTGCCTTCCTAAGCTTAGTGAATTGATCAATTGGAAGAAACCATGCGTTTCATTAGATAAAGAATTGCAGGCGATTACGCATGGTGTAATCGGCAAGCGACTGTTTGACAAGGGTTTTAGCAAAAAGGAAGTCGGAAATCTGTATAAGTTTATCGACTGGCTTATTGGCTTACCAAGACCGCTTGAGTTAGAATATCTACACGATGTGTATCAATTAGAGAGGGCAAACATGGCCTACATTAGCACTGCAGAACGAATAGGCATGGAAAAGGGTATTGAAAAGGTGGCACAGCATTTATTGGAAGAAGGTTTAAAACCTGCTTTTATTAAAAAAACAACCGGTCTTTCGCTCGCAAAAATTAAAAAACTGCAGCAGAAATTAAATCAGAAAGATCATTAAATTATCATCAAGAATCGATAAAAGCCGTGTTGCCACGGCTTGTTATTTTATACTGCTATATGCACCATCCGATGCTTATCAAGCCACTCATCTAAATCTTGCTTGCGGTAACGAATAGAGCGGCCGAGCTTTATGAAAGTAGGGTAATGGTAAGTATTCGGTCTAGTCTAAACAGGAGTTGTAGACGGGCGAGGTGTTTTATGTTACTAAAGTGGGATTTTGGCAGGATAAAGTAAGAGTAATGTTTTCGTAATTTTTAAAAAGAAAATTTTTTATTAGAGTAAAGCTACGGGAAATTGACCTGATAGACTTGAGAAAAAATCTAAGCGTAAATTTTAGGTTTATGCTTAGAAGGTAAGAGGATGTTTGCTTTTACTATTGTCTGTTATTGCTTCTTGGAGAGTGCCCAAGGCTTTGATGAGCTTTATTTTCTGAAGAAGCTGTATTTGTATTATAGCGATTGTCATTCGTGTGAATATGTGATCCATACACTGCGTGTACTTCTGCGGCTCGAGATGAGGGCAATTGTGCTTCTGCTTGCGGCGGCATTACTTGTAACGTAGTCGCAGTAGATGAGTTGGAGCGCGATCCTAATAACGGCTGCTGGCGTGGTGAACCTGGAGGACTATTCCGAGGAGAGTCCACTGGAGTATTAGGTTGAGTATCAGCACGTGTTGCTTCATTCTGACGAACAACAGCGTTCCATTCTCCATCATCATATTGTGCGCGTACCAATTGTCTCCAACCTAATCTAGCTTGGGTAATTGGATTCACAAGCGCAGCACCGAGTCCTTCTTGGTAACCTGCTACTGATTTTACTTATCGGGGTGACAAGATTCGAACTTGCGGCCCCTGCCTCCCGAAGGCAAAAATATAGTGTATTTCAATAAACCACAGTCTCCTTCCATAGATATAAATTTATTAATAATCAACATAGTTATATATTTTTGAGTATCACTATTGTTTATAGAATTGCATTTCCATATACTTTGTTTGCACTTCATTTTCACTTCATATTGTGTGAGGCGGGCGTATGAAAGCAACAATAAATGCAACTACATTGGCTCAGTTAAAACCCAAGGAAACACCTTACGATGTACGTGATCATAAACTAACTGGCTTTTTAGTTAGAGTTAATATTAGTGGGAAGTTACTTTATATGTGTGAGTATGCACGCGGTAAACGAGTAACGATTGGCAAAGTAGGTATCTTAACGCCTGTACAGGCTAGAGATGAAGCTAAAAGAATTTTAGGTCAAGCAGTAATTGGCGTTTTGCCAATCCAAAAGAAATTGCAACAACTTACCCTAAAGAAATTTATCGATAATGAATATGAGCCTTGGCGTCTTGCTAATCGAAAAAATGGTAAAGATGACCTTAAGAGATTGCGAATCAATTTTTTTGGAGAATTTGGGGATTGCGTATTAAAGAATATTTCTCCTATGCTCATTGAAAAATGGCGAACTAAACGGATAAATAGTGGGACAACAGCAGCAACGGTAAACCGTGATATTGTTATCTTGAAATCAGCATTAACAAAAGCAGTAGAATGGGAATTTATTGATGAGCATCCATTAAAAAAATTAAAGCCCTTCAAAATGGATTCAATGGCTAAAGTACGGTACCTTGATAAAGATGAAGAAAAACGTTTAAAAGATGCCTTAAAACTGCGAGATAATCACCTAAAAGAAAAACGTGAAAGTGGAAATACCTGGAGAAGAGAGCGCGGCTATGATTGTTTGCCTGATCTTCAGCAATTTGTTTTCGCTGATTATATGTCACCCATGATTTTAGTGGCATTAAATACAGGACTACGGCGAGGGGAATTATTCAACCTTACGTGGGATGACGTTAGCTTTTCTCGTGCAATGCTGACTGTAAAAGGCGATACTGCAAAAAGCGGAAAAACCCGATATATACCGCTTAATGCAATTGCCCTTCAGGCACTAAAAGATTGGCGAAACAATCATTCTGAAGGATTAGTTTTTTCAAATGTAAAAACAGGTACCGCGTTTAGTCATGTCAAGAAATCTTGGGCTGGGATTTTAGAAAAAGCGGGTATCAAAAATTTCCGATGGCATGATATGCGACATCACTTTGCGAGCAAATTGGTGATGGCAGGTGTTGATCTAAATACGGTACGTGAACTGCTTGGGCATGCTGATATTAAAATGACATTAAGGTATGCACATTTGGCACCGGAGCATAAGGCGAAGGCAGTGGAAAAATTAGTGGAAGAGGTATATGCATGAAAAAATTAAAACAAAATGAAACCATTGTTTATCAGACAAAAACAGGCGCTATTGAGCTTAATCAGGATATTAACGCAAATACCATTTGGGCAACTCAAGATGATATTGCTGATATTTTTAATGTCAAAC
>CAZAEO010000144.1:0-3614 GCA_964484285.1 uncultured Coxiellaceae bacterium
GACAGTAGTGCGTTTCACTCAGGATGACAAAATTTATTTTTGTCGTGTACAGAGTGAAAACAACAAAAAAAGTCCATATTTTGAACAATCAAGAAGTTCGCGATTGGCATGCAATAGAATAAAGATTAACCTGACATTAAATCAACACGCTCCCACGTTTGTGAACGACCGAATAGTGGAAAACCTATATAGCCATGGACTTTAAGCTTTTTACCATTTTCGGTTAAACGAGCAGAACAGTTGTATATTTTGCCATTTTCAGGATCAAGAATTTCACCGTTTTTCCATTGATTGTCATGTGATTGTAATCCTGACATGATTACCATCCCTACAATAGGTCGATTGTGTTTATTACCTTTACAGGCTGTACAAATTTTTTTTTGTCCTTGTTTGGGAAAAACTTTAATAACTTTAGCCATTAAAACTTGATCTGGCGTCTTCCACACTTGGATGATACTTTTGGGTCTTCCTGTTACATCATCAATAGTCTTCCAATAACCTATAGGTGAAGCTATTTCAGCAAATACAGTTGTAACAAAAGTAAGAACTGTTAAGATGATTGCAAGTATTCTTAATAAGTTTAGATGCATCGATTTTTCTCCTTAAAAATCTCATCTGAAATCATTTATGCGAAGGCCCCAAAGCCTTAACTATCCTATCTCTTACTTCCTCTACAGTACCTACTCCATCAATTATAATATGAACTGGCGAATGATCCGATTCAATTTTTGCTTGATTGATATAATAATTAACGAGCGGTTCTGTTTGTTGATGATAGATACGCAATCGTTTACGAATAGTGTCCTCATGATCATCAGGACGCTGTATAAGTGTTTCGCCTGTTATATCATCCTTGCCTGCAATTTTAGGGGGATCATACTCTATGTGATAAACCCTACCAGATGCAGGATGCACTCGTCTCCCGCTCAATCGGTTAATTAATTCGGCATCAGGCACTCTAATCTCGATAACATAGTCTAGATGGATATCATTTTCACGTAATGCTTCTGCTTGCGGGACAGTGCGAGGAAACCCATCTAGAATAAATCCGTGCACACAATCTGTTTCTTGTATCCGAGCTTTAACTAAGGAAATCATGATACTATCTGATACTAACTGACCATCATCCATGATTTGTTTTACTTGTTTACCCAAGGTGGTACCGGTACTAATCGCGGTACGTAGCATATCTCCTGTTGAAATTTGTGCAAGATTATATTTTTCCTTAATGAATTTTGCCTGAGTTCCTTTACCAACTCCAGGACATCCAAGTAAAACCAAACGCATCTATACTCTGCTCCCAATAAATTGAAATCTTATTACCTTCTAATTCTAGTAGACAATAAGAAGTGATGCCAGAGCTTTTGTCAGAAACTCGCGTTTAGGAAGGTTTAATAATGTCATCAATTAAAGTAGGAATTGCTGCCGAATGATGGGTATATTGCTGAAGAATACTAAATGCTCGTTGACTGCCTGTATCATTCCATTGTTCATAGGCTTGGAGAGGCAATAAATCAGGATATTCCTTGGAATATTGACGTATGGATTGTAAAACATCCATTAAGCATACAAATTGCTTGCCTAGAGAATAATATAAGTCATTACTTTTTTTAGAGATCCTAACATAAGCCGCTTGGCCTAGATTAACGAAATAACTTAATTTTACAAGTCGTTTCTCTGCTATCTTGGGATATAACCCCGTGAATAATAGACAGGTATCCCCTACTTCTTGCAATACTAATCCGTGTTGTTTTTGTGTATGCTGTATATTTTCTAAAAAATCCAGCGCAATAACGTGTTTAATAAATTCAGGTTTCGTCGTGTAACGCATGAGCAAAAAAACCAGATAGGATTCTATATCTTCTTTTAATGCTATAGCACAGGATTTCTCAGCGTCATGTACAATGCTGTGCCATAGTGCAGTAGAGGTTGAGTGAGTTAAAATGCTCATATCTGCCCCTCCCATATAAAAAATGCGTTTTCTGCACTTTCAGTATAGAATATGAATAGAATTATATCCTTAATTATAATTATTGACAAATTGAGTCAACCATGATCAATATCTTCATTTCTGACTTACATCTGGAAGAATCTCGACCTGATATAACGCAATTATTTCTACGATTTTTAGAAGACAATATCTCTGCTGATGCGTTCTATATTCTGGGAGATTTTTTTGAAACTTGGATCGGTGATGATGATCTAACCCCATTTAATCAGACAATCATAAATGCATTACGGAATGCAACCCATAAAGGATTATCTACTTATTTAATGCATGGTAATCGTGATTTTTTGTTAGGAAAAAAGTTTCTCCACATGACCGGTTGCAAACTTTTATCTGATGAATATGTCGTAAACTTAAACGGTGTGCCGACATTACTTCTGCATGGTGATACGCTATGCACTCAAGATATTAATTATTTGAAATTTCGTAAAAGATCACGCAATGGGTTAATACAAACATTTTTTCTACTACGATCATTAAAAAAACGCCGCGAAATTGCGGCGCGTTATCGCACAGCAAGCAAACAATATATTAGTACAGCACATGAAAAAATAATGGATGTGACTCAAGAAGAAGTTGAACGTATAATGCGGAAACATCAAGTGCAACACATGATTCATGGCCATACTCATCGTCAAGCCATACATCAATTTCAATTAAATGGTCTGGATGCAACGCGTACTGTTTTAGGACCTTGGCATGAACACGGCAGTGCATTGATTTGCAGAAACAACGGAAGCCAGGAATTTGTTATTATCAAATAACATTTATTAAGAATAATTAGGGAAATTGTTTGGCATCATCAGGTATAGTGTGCTCAATTATTTCGGTACCAATCCAACCGCCCTTGCGACAGCCTCTGTGCCATCTTCCGTTTTAATCGGTAAGACAATTGCATATGCGCCCGTTGGCGGAAGCAACTTACAATTCGCAAGATTCTCTACAATATATTTTCCTGCGCCTAAAATTGCATAATGAACTGGAAAAGTAAGGTCTAAACAATCAGGAGAAAGCGAATCAACGCCAAGCCCCGCTATGTTACGTTCAAGCAGAAACCCCGCACTTTCCGGCGAAAATCCTGGAAAATGCATTTGCCCAGATACATCAGGATTACGAAATTTTTTTGCATCATGCCAATAACGATCCCAGCCCGTGTAACCTATGACTAAACTAGTTGATTCAATTTTTCCGAATTGTTTTTCGAAGACTTGAATATCTTCATAGGTAATATAATAATCTGCATGTGCTTTTGCGGAAACGTCAATCACATGTATTGGAACAAACAATGTTTCTAACGGAATATCTGCTACATGTTGCGCCCCAGGAATAAAATGGGATGGCGCATCAATATGCGTACCCGTGCCAGCATTCATTTTAATTGACTGTACTCGACACGCTTCAGCATAATCAACGATTACTCGATGAGCAAATCCACAATCACCACTCCAAGTAGGCGCGGAAGCATTTAAGGTATGAGTTAAATCTATCAATTTAAATTGCGCAAAAACAGATGATGCCATGTTTTATTCTTGAATAGTAGTAGTCATACTGTACAAATACTTATTATAATTCTCTGTACACGACAAAAATAAATTTTGTCATCCTG
>CAZAEO010000145.1:0-3568 GCA_964484285.1 uncultured Coxiellaceae bacterium
CTACTGCACAGCAGGTTACAACTGCCGAATTTAGGATTATGCATACCACGCAAGCCCTGCCATAATGACCATACCAACTAACAATGCGCTGAATTCAGACAAGCCCTCTGCCTCGTGCTGACGTTGATGATGGTTAATATGATGTAAAGTTGACATATAAAGAAACGTGCCTGCAGCAAATGCATTAAAACAAGCAATAAAAATCTGGCCATTATTCAATTGTAAAAAATTATCCAGCGTTGCGCCTAACATAATGCCAATAGGAGTCATGATGGAAAATAATAGAATGATGGTAATGATATGTCCGAGCGCTAACTGACTGCGATTCAAGATAACTGCCAGCGCAAAACTTTCCGAACTTTTATGGGCAACGATTGCAAGAAAAATAACAGATGCTGTCGTCAAGGTAGGATTGATCCCTAGGACTGTGCCTTCAATTAATGCATGCACAATTAATATAAATGCGAACATATAAGAAAGCATATCCACATGATTGTCCAGAGCAGTGAAAACATGGGAAAGACGTTCCAGGAAAAGCAGCAGCAAAAATCCGCCGGCACAAAGCAATTCTGCTAAAGGATAGTGATAGTTTTTGGAAAAAATAGTGATTGCATCGGGTAACATATGAAAAAGAGCCGCGCCCAAAAAAATTCCGCTGGCAAATGCATCGGCTAATTCAAGCAAACGATTATGTTTCGGATAAACACGCCATTTCAGAGGATAAATAACCACCACGAGCGCGATAAGAAAAATAAGAATTCCCGCAATGGTCTTATAAAAAATCAGGGTCACTTTGATGTATCCCAGTGGTAATCTTGTTAATGGTAATCCGAAAAAGACTGTCTGACTACCCGCGTGTGCCACCTATTGCATAGGATGGTATACATGGAGTTGAATATTCGCAATAATGAGAAGAATTTTAAAATCAGAAGAAGCGTTTATGGAATTAACACTCATTCAGAAAATCGTCGTCTGGGCGATACCCGTATTATTTGCCATTACCGTACATGAAGTAGCACATGGTTGGGTTGCATCAAAATTTGGCGACCAAACTGCGCGCCTAGCAGGCCGCCTTACATTAAATCCACTCCGTCATGTTGACCTGATCGGTACGATTGTTGTTCCTTTAATGTTGTTAATGTTAGGTGGTTTTATTTTTGGTTGGGCAAAACCAGTCCCGGTAGATGCGCGTAATTTACGTAACCCCCGTTACCACATGGCGCTGGTTGCTCTAGCAGGCCCTGCAGCTAATTTGTTAATGGCAGTATTTTGGGCTGGTATTACAAAGATCGGGATAAATTTAGATACCTGGTTTGGTGTACCGTTGATTTATATGGGTCAAGCAGGCATGTTAATCAACATTATCTTAGGCGTCTTAAATTGTTTACCTCTACCCCCCTTAGACGGCGGCCGCGTTCTCTCTAATTTGCTGCCTGGGCGAATGGGATGGAACCTTGATCGTATCGAACCCTATGGTTTTTTGATTCTGGTGCTGCTGTTACTAAGCGGTATTTTATCCTATGTCATGGCACCTATTGTTTATTTTCTGCTGAATGCGCTTGCTATGCTGTTTGGATTAGCATAATCGGAGGTATCGTATCGATTGCCCTCATCGCACTGTGGTCTGCATTAGGGCTTACATCACAAAAATAACTTCACTTTGTAAAACGTTCAATACTCGCCAAAATTTCTGCTTTCGCAGCATCTGCATCTTCAAAGCCATCTATTTTTACCCACTTGCCTGGTTCAAGATCTTTATAGTGCTGAAAGAAATGCGCAATGCTAGCAAGCATACTATCACCAAGATCTTCTGGCTTTTTTACATGCTGATATCGAGGTGATAATTTATCTACGGGCACAGCCAAGATTTTTGCATCAGGTCCTGACTCATCTGTCATGCGCAGCATGCCGATAGGGCGGCAACGCACAACAACACCCGGATATAACGAAAATGGCGCTATCACTAAAACATCTACCGGATCACCATCTTCTGATAACGTATGGGGTACAAAACCATAATTACAAGGATAATACATACTGGTTGCTACAAACCGATCCACCATGATCATTCCGCTTTTCTTGTCGACTTCATATTTAACGGGATCGCTATTGGCAGAAATTTCAATGACGACATTGATGTCATTCGGCACGGAACGACCTGGTTCTATATGTTCTAAACCCATATTTTTTCCTTATTTAATAATGAATACACACAGAGCACGCAGACTGCTCTTTGGTTATTGGCCCTTGGCATTCTTGGCATTGTATTGTACCAGTTGCTTGTAAACTTGCATCCACCGCGATACGTTGGTCGAACACAAAACATTCCCCTTGAAAATAATCGCCACCCACTTTGGCAAAATAATTCAAGATTCCGCCTTCTAATTGATACACTTCGGTATGACCCGCTTGCAACATAGTCAACGCTGCTTTTTCGCAGCGAATTCCGCCCGTACAAAACATCACAATAGGCTTATTGCGTGATATTTTCTTTGATGCTTCTGAAAATTCACTAAAATGCGTTAAATGCAGATGCTCTGCATTTTGAAAAGTCCCAAAACGAACTTCATAATCATTTCGCGTATCAAGTACAGTGATATCTCGCCCTTCATCCAACCATTGCTTAAATTTTTCAGGTGCAAGTGCCGTTGCTGCTTCCGCTTCCGGACGAACGTCAGACTGGCGAAAGGTAATAATTTCTTTTTTAAGCTTTACTTTCATGAAGCGAAACGGTTGAGTCATTGAATAACTTTCACGAAAAGTCATATCTGCAAACCGAGCATCTTTTTTTAAAAAAGTGCAAAAAGCAGAGATATCCTCTGGGCATCCCGCAAGATTCAGATTAAGCCCTTCTGGACTCAGTAAAATTGTTCCCTTCAGGTGCAACTTATTCGCTTGCAGAAGCAAGCCAGCTTGTAACTCAGGGAGCTCTAACACTGGAACAAATTTATATCCTGAGATATTCAGAACCTGTGACATAGGCAGTTAATCATGCTAAAAACGAGTGCAAACTTTACTTGAGAATGAGTATCACGTCAAACTCAATCTAAATCCTTGCTGGAAAAACCCCTGCCAACCCCGTAAACTAGGGCGCCTCAGGGGTTTTTAGAAATGATCATAGAGGGCAATAAAATGGATTGTTTATTTTGTAAAATCGTTAACGGGAGCATACCTGCAAAAATAATTTATCAAGATGATTTGGTTGTTGCATTTGATGATATTTCGCCGCAAGCACCACACCATAAATTGATCGTGCCTCGGAAGCATATTGCCACGCTAAATGATCTTCAACCTGAAGATAATGTATTGATTGGCCATATGGTGCAAACAGTGAAAAAATTGGCGCAAGATTTTGAGATTGCTGACTACGGTTATCGCTTAGTAATGAATTGCAATGCAGGCGCCGGTCAAACCGTATTTCACATTCACGCTCATTTATTAGGTGGCAGGCTAATGCTGTGGCCACCCGGATAGGAATATACCTCTCGCACTTGAGTTTTAGGAATTTTAACGCATGGATTGCGAGAGATTGAAACGTTCTGATCGAGAAAAAACGCAGGTGTAGTGG
>CAZAEO010000146.1:0-3490 GCA_964484285.1 uncultured Coxiellaceae bacterium
GTAACCTAATCCGAGTGTTGCAAAGTAACCATATTGAGCAAGGGAAGCTTGAAGATATTCTTGGTGTGTATCGAATAGCTAGCGATAAAAACATGACAAGTGATAATACCGAAATTTTCTATGCTTCCCCTTTACAAAATTTTTCTAACAAACAAATTTTCTCTTTAGCTACACAATTAGCTAATACACTGAATCAAGAAAGTGTCGCTGTTTTTATTCCATCGGATCAGTTTGCTGTGAGTGATATCATTGTTACTTTTAAATCTCGCAAGCTCGATATTGCAGAAACAGTTAATAAAATTCGTGAGAAATTGCCAGCCTCTTATGTTACCGCTTTTTCTCTTCATTTAAGCAGCGCATGTCAAGACTTTAATAATGCTAAAGTAACTGGAATCGAATGGTTGGGAAGTAGAGCAAATATAGATGAAATTAAAAAAGCGTTTCCAGGGGAAAATATTTCATACCATCAGGGTCAGGCTTATTTGGTTTATAAAAATGGTCAAACAGAAGTACTGTAAGTCAATTTTGCATAAAGGAAATATATGATGAAAGCACAGGTGATTAAAAAATTTGGTGATCCATCTGTTTTCGAGTTGGTTGATGTACCTAAGCCCATGCTTAAGCAAGGCCATGTTTTAATAAAAGTATATGCCTCTAGTGTTAATCAAATTGACTGCAAAATTTGTAGTGGCGCTGTGCCTGCGCTTTCACCTGAATTTCCAGCTATTTTAAATGGTGATGTTGCAGGTGTAATCGATTCCATTGCATCGGACGTGAAAAATTTTAAGGTAGGTGATGAAGTCTATGGTTGCGCTGGCGGTCTTGACGGCACACCTGGCGCACTCGCAGAATTTATGCTTGCTGATGCCAGGTTACTTGCTAAAAAACCAACGATACTCTCCATGGCCGAAGCAGCAGCATTACCCTTGGTAACGATTACTGCATGGGAAGCTTTATTTAAAAAGGCAAATTTAACTGCAAATAAAAATGTTTTGATACATGGGGGTGTTGGCGGAGTTGGACATATTGCTGTGCAACTAGCAAAGTCGTGCGGTGCGAAAGTTTATACTACGGTTCTTAAAAATGAAGATATTTCTTTAGCTAAATCATTTGGTGCTGATGAGGTAATTAATGCTAAAGAAGAGGATGTAGAAAAATATGTAGCACGTCTTACTCAAGGTGCGGGATTTGATGTTGTATTTGATACGGTCGGGGGCGGTAACTTGGATCGATCGCTTTTTGCTGCGGCGATGAATGGCAGTGTGGTCACAACGGTTGCTCGCTCAACGCATGATTTAACACCGATGCATAATAAAGCACTTAGTTTGCATGTTGTATTTATGTTGTTACCAATTTTAACCGGCATTGGACGTGAGGAGCATGGTAAAATACTCTCAAGAATTACTGAGATTGCGAATCCTGGAAAGCTGAAGCCTCTTGTTGATCCGCATCAATTTACTCTTGAGCAGATTAGTGATGCGCATATGCTATTAGAATCAGGGAAGGCGCGGGGAAAAGTAGTTTTGTCTATCAACTAATTATTTTAGTGAGGCTATGATCTATGAAAAAATTATTTCTCTTTTTGATGTTAGTGTTGCCAATAACTGTTTTTGGAGAGATTCCTGCTTAGGAAATTTCAAAACATTATAGTGCCACGCCAAATTTTTATATGCTTGATGCGGTGAGTAAAGAAAAGTTATCTGACAAGATCACCCGACAATATGTAATGGGCTCACAATCTATGTTAGTTAAATGGACTCTCAAAAAAGGAGCTGTAATTTCACTCCATTTTCATCCTAGCGAACAAATTACTTGGATTACCAAGGGTTCAGTGAAAGTATTATCACAAGGTAAGCAATTTATTGTAAAAGCCGGTGAAATTTTAATTATTCCACCTTATGCGCCGCATGAATTTTATGCATTGGAAGATACGATTGATTTTTTCTCACCTGTGCGTGAGGATTGGTTGAATAATACTGCTAATTATATTCAGAATCCGCAGAAAAAATAAATATTTTTTGTGTTAGATTTTATTGATGATTTGAATTTGTAACTTTATTTTTGATCTTTATGTATCAATCCAAGTTAAAATTATTTTTAGCTCATCCAGGAATAAATCAAATGGTGGAAGCTTTGGCATTTGATGTCGAAGCTGAATTGCCCATTCTGATTCAAGAAATTTTCGGTTATCATGGGTTTCAATTGATTCGATTTTAGGGAATGGTACTGACCGTAGATCGCATTTCTTTTGGAGTGTTTGTCTAAGCATATTTAGATTTGTATTTAAGTCTTTTTGTCGATAAAGATGGACAACATCATACAAGTCTCTTGGTCGCAAGCGTTGCACAAGAGCGCGTAATTTTTCTGCGAATAATTCTTCATAAGAATAAGCGAGAATTTTCTTTCCTTCTTCTAGCATGTCAGAGTATGCATGATCTACATTTTTTATTTGTGGCTCAACAAGGGTAAGATCGATTTTGAGTCGCGGTAATCTGGCAATGCTTACGTTGCGTTGAATAGGGCCGCGATAAGATAATTTACCTTGAACAGATGTTGAATTCCTTTTATTTTGAAAAACTTCAAATTCAATTCCTTGCTGCGGTAACTCCACACCAGAATTGTCGTAAACCCATTGTGAAATCTCGATAAATATATTTTTATAAAAGTCTTCAGTGGTTTCGTGAATTTCGCCGCGATATGTAAAGTCGAGATCTTCTGAAAAGCGGTATGTTTCAAAATAGCATTTCTTAAGGCAAGTGCCGCCTTTAAATATCCAGGAATTTTTGGTTGCGGCGTGATGATGTATTCCCGCTAACACCCAGCTGAGAATGTAATCTTTCTCAACAATATCTATTCCTAGTTTTTTGGCAGTAGCAATTTTTTGAATTTCTTCTTTAAATATCACTCTTGATCCTTAATATTAAATGATTTAGGTACCCATAGGTTCCACCGTGTTTCTAATCGATCTCCAGCAGTTGCTGGGTCAAGCTGGGAGTAGCCAGATTTTAAATTACTCTTGCAGGCTGATGCGATAGTGATATCACCATCGAACTCTATTAATTCAATGAGAAAACCTAGTCTTTTATAGACGGCGCTGTTCTCCATTGCTTCTGCATATTCGAGTAATTTTTTCTGGTTAAATTCTTTGGAATGAATATAAGCTGACAATACGTCAGCTACCATGCGAATGCCGCCAAAAACAGCAGGATCATTTAATCCATCAATAACAGTTTTAGTAGGGTCGGAAATGGCGATTTTAACTTTTCCGCTCCATATGAACTGCGTACCAAAAATTTTCTTAGCGAGAATAGTTTTTACTTTAAAGATAACTCCATCTAGATGCTGCTCTCGTTGATGTACTTTTTTAGTAGTCATCACATAAATGGAATTAAATATCTGTTCCGTTAACCCCCAATGATGGGCTGCTGTCCATCCGCCAATGTAACAAGGTGAAAAAAGTTTATTTGCAATTAACCATGGTTCTTCAGGG
>CAZAEO010000147.1:0-3432 GCA_964484285.1 uncultured Coxiellaceae bacterium
CAAGAGTATTTTTTGTGCAAAAAGCAGCATTTATTCAAATTGTGTATAATTATTAAGCAATATGCTATGTCTTTTTTACTTTTTTTAGCTCATTTCGCATGGCACTAATGGGGGCAGTATAGTCAGGTTGCGTAAATATAGCGGAACCCGCAATAAACATATCAGCACCCGCTTTAGCCACGCTTAACAGGTTTTCTATTTTAATGCCGCCATCAATAGCTAAACGAATGTTTTTTCCGCTTTGTTCAATGAGGGCACGAGTTTTTTTTAATTTTTCGAGTGTGATGGGGATAAACTGTTGTCCGCTAAAACCAGGGTTGACTGACATGATTAAAATAATATCAAGTTTGTCCCACACATAGTCCAGATAATCCAATGAAGTAGCTGGGTTGATTGCAAGTCCTGCTTTACAGCCATGTTTACGAATTAATTCGAGACTGCGATCGATGTGTTCAGAGCATTCTGGATGAAAGGTAATATAACTCGCGCCTGCTTTGGCAAAATCGATAATGAGTCTATCAACTGGCCGTGTCATGAGATGTACATCAATGGGGGCTTTAATTCCATAGTGACGGAGTGCCGTACAAATGAGAGGGCCGATAGTGAGATTAGGTACGTAATGATTATCCATCACATCGAGGTGTAAGATATCGCCTCCTGCTTGGAGCACAGTAGTCGCTTCTTCGCCTAAACGCGCAAAATCGGCGGACAGTAAGGATGGGGCAATGATATAATCGCGCATAATTTTTTCCTTTGACTGAATTCGTTTTACGAATAAGGAAACATATTTTGCGATATTTGTATAGTGTATTATTTTATCTTGCGATGCCTTTTATTTTTTTACGGTTATTATGGCGTTCTCGTCGCAATCCATTGTATCGCAAACGTTTGCGTGAGCGGCTGGGATTTTGCCCCCATCGATTGCATCAATGTATTTGGGTGCATGCTGTTTCATTGGGTGAAACGATTGCTGCTGTGCCACTCATCAAAGCACTTAAAACCGCTTATCCAGGTATTCCTATTTTAGTCACCAATATGACATTAACAGGCTCTCTGCGTGTACAAGCAGCATTAGGTGATAGTGTCTTGCATGCGTATATTCCTTATGATTTACCCGATGCAGTTGCTCGTTTTATTGATCGAGTGAATCCTAACATAGTGGTGATCATGGAAACCGAATTATGGCCTAATTTATTTGCGGCTTGTAAAAAACGCGCTATTCCTCTTATCGTAACGAATGCACGAATGTCTGCTCAATCTGCAAAAGGATATCAGCGAATTACGTCGCTTGTTCACGACATGTTTACTGCAATTACGATGCTCGCGGTGCAAGCGGAACCCGATGCAGCACGTTTTGTTGAATTAGGTATGCCACGTGAACGGATAAGTGTGACGGGTAATTTGAAATTTGATTTAGAAATATCACCTGATGTGGCAGTAAAAGGTGAAGTGTTACGTGAGCGGTTAGGTCAGAAACGTTTAATTTGGGTTGCAGCAAGTACGCACTCAGGAGAAGATGAGATGATGTTAGCTGCACACCGTATTGTGCAAGCAAACATTCCTCATGCTCTTTTAATTTTAGTCCCGCGTCATCCAGAGCGATTTGATTCTGTGGCTTCCATGATAGTAGAACACGGATTTAAACTGCTACGGCATAGCCAAGCAGTACAATGCAGTTCTGATATTACTGTTTATTTAGGCGATACGATGGGTGAAATGATGTTGATGTATGCAGCAAGCGATGTAGCTTGTGTGGCTGGAAGTTTTGTACCCGTGGGTGGACACAATATTATTGAGCCGGCAGCGTTACATAAGCCTGTGATGACAGGGCCATATTTATTTAATTTTGCTGAAATTAGCCAGCTTATGTTAGCGGCGAATGGTATGGTTAAAGTGGATAACACAGAGCAATTGGCGCAAGCTGTTATACAATTTTTTGCGGATGAAAAATATCGTCAACAGGTAGGGAATAACGCGTTTAGCGTGGTAGCAAAAAATCGTGGCGCGTTACAGCGGCAAGTGAATTTGATCACACCGTTTTTGTAGGCTCTAATAGGGCATGTAGAGCGCGCATTTCTTCTGTTTGTACAAAACTAAGTGCGTCAACATGTGGGCAACGTGCAAAATCAGCAGGTGCAATAAATCCAAGCGAATTGTAATCTATCGTAATGCCAACCGATTTAAAACAAATATGCGCGTACTCAGAGCAGATAAATTCACGTTGTGGCAATACATCTTGGGCTAGGCGATTTAAACCTATCGTGTTCATGCCGATCCGCGCAGCAATGCGAAGAATTTCTTCGGTATGATAGGGGTAACCGAGTAAATCCATCGCAATTTTGGAAAGATTCACAATGTTTTCCTGTTTTAAATCGCGGTGACGTGCCAACATCAGACGGCCAGCATAACCTTTGCCTGTTGTATTGTAATCAAAAACATAACTGCTGAGCGGCACTGCACGTACGCCGATACTTTCAACACTTTCTAATACGATGATGCGATCAATAAAATCAAGTCGTAAAATAAATGCAACATGACTCCACGGGCTTTTAGTAGCCTGTTTGATCATATTAGAGAATGTTGCGTTTCCTGAACATAATAAAATATCACCTGATTTGATTTCATGTCGCAATTGTTGATAACGTTTGCTGGGTAAATTGGGAAATTCATCCATGAGTTTATCTCCTGATTATGTTGTCAATTCGATTAACGTTCGATGAATTAATTGCAAATCTTGAAATGCTTTACGTTTATCACGCGGATTGCGTAACAAATAGGCTGGATGATACGTGATAATTAAGGGTGTGTTGAGTTGGCCATAGCGATGAATTTTATTGCGCAATGCCCCAAGCGATGTTTTTGTCTCAAGTAAAAAATGCGCGGCAATACGACCCACCGCTAACAATAATGCAGGTTGAATGAATGCAATTTGTTTAGCTAAAAAAGGGGTGCAACGATTGACTTCTTCGGGCAATGGGTCGCGATTATTGGGGGGGCGGCATTTTAAGATATTGGCGATGTAGACAGTACTGCGATCCAGGTGGATAGTGGCTAGCATGGCATCCAGTAATTGACCTGCTCGTCCCACAAAAGGTTCTCCTTTTTGATCTTCATAAAATCCCGGTGCTTCGCCAATGACCATTAATTTTGCATTGTGGTTCCCTACACCAAAGACGGTTTGGGTGCGGGTTTTATCTAAACCGCAGGCGGTGCAATGTATGACGGCTTGCTGTAAGCTTTCCCACTCATTTGGCGAGGAAGAGTGTGTTGTATTTAATTTCCAGGGGGTAATCCCCATTGCAGCTAGGTAACGAAAATGCTCTGAATTCATGTTTTTTATCATTTAAAGAAATTATCAAGTTTGCCATTATAGCTTATAATCCTAAATTCGGCAGTTGTAACCGTAGCGAGAAGGGCTAATGTATTGAAGAT
>CAZAEO010000148.1:0-3428 GCA_964484285.1 uncultured Coxiellaceae bacterium
CGCGATGACAAAGCCGAGTTTCCATGTTTTTCTACGAAAAACTGCGTAACATGAGCAGGTAAATAAACATTCTTTCATTTAGATCATTAAATACACAACTTATGGAAGCTTAGATCTTCCAATTAAATGCATAATCAATGTGACTACGAATAAGACAAGGAAAATAAAAAATATCACTCGAGCAATTTCAACTGCAGCAATTGCGATACCCGTAAATCCTAAAATTCCAGCAATAATTGCAATAACGAGAAACGTAAGGACCCAACTTAGCATAGGATAATCTCCTTTTTTCTCAATTCAATTAAACCGCATCATCGTCCAAGCCTTTACGCTTAGACGATACGAAAAGTAATTAAAATTTTCGAGACATACCTACAATCAACAAAACAACCCCGGCGGCAAGTGATGCCCCGCTTAATAGAGGAGAAATCACGATTGTTTTTTCTTTTTCTGCGGTTACCTTAACATTACCTATTTCAGCTACTTTTTCATCTGTTGTATAAGAAAAATATTTATATGAAAAACCAACTATTCCTAAAATGATAAGGAATACGCCTATAAGACTAATGATAGATTTCATTTTTCACTTCCTTGAGAAAATAAAATACCATTCTAACACATCAGGGTCTGTTGACAATTCCCCACCTTACGGCTTTTTAGCAATAATCCGAAATAAACCAATAAAACTGATAGTAATCCATGCAATTTCAATTACCACAGAAGATAAATTCCAATGAAAATAAAGCGAATATAATATCAATACCGCACCCGCCAGATTATATAGTTGATAATATAAGCTATCGGCCATCCAACGGCCGGTACTTAGAAAAAAATAAGCAATTAACACTAATACCACACCCAATAAACCTATTGGATTGGCAATAACTACTAATAGATCAGACATACTGTAACGCCTCATTAATAACTTCTATGCCCGCATTAAGCTGGTGAGCATTTTCACTCAAATAACGACGCCATATTCTGGCGCCCTTTTGCCCCTGATACAAACCTAAAATATGGCGTGTGATACTTGATAATTTCACCTTATTTCTCAATTGAACTTGAATATAGGGAATAAACTTTTTAATAATTGTATGACGAGTTAAGACAGACTTTGCAAAAAACTGTTCTTCAATAGCAGCCAGAAAATAAGGATTAGCATAAGCTTCTCTTCCAATCATCACACCATCCACATATTGCAAATGCCTTTGAATATCATGTAATGTTTTAATTCCGCCGTTCATAATAATTGATACATGAGGAAAATCCTGCTTAATATTTTTTACAATATCATATTGTAACGGTGGAATGTCGCGATTTTGTTTTGGACTAATGCCAGTCAACCATGCTTTACGCGCATGAATAACAAAAATATGGCAACCTGCTTGCGCTACTTTTTCAATAAATTGTACTAAAGCCGCATAAGAATCTTGCTGATCTACTCCGATACGGCATTTTACTGTAACGGGAATTTTTACTGCAGAATGCATTGCAGCGACACATTCCGCAACAAGATCAGGTTCTAACATTAAGCAAGCACCAAAACGACCTGCTTTGACTCGATTACTAGGACATCCAACATTTAAATTAATTTCATCATAACCAAATTCTTCGCCAAGACGCGCGCAATAGGCAAGTTTATCAGGCTCACTGCCTCCCAATTGTAACGCGACAGGATGTTCTAATGGATCAAATGCAAGAAATCGAGTACAATCGCCATGAATCAATGCCCCTGTTGTGATCATTTCTGTATACAATAAGACATGCGGCGCGATGAGACGCAAAAAATATCGATTGTGTCGATCAGTGCAATTCATCATGGGAGCAATCGAAATAAGACGCGCTGGCATTTAAGCCTCTAAACAATGCATAGGTTTCACTGAACTCCATTGTTTACAGCCAGGGCATAGCCAATGCAATGCTTTTCCTGCAAAACCACATGAAATACATTGATAATCTGGTTTATCTGCTAATAATTTTTTCGTTAAATTTTGTAAAATAGTCAGATCATCTCGTGCACGTCCCTCGGTGCTTGACATGTATAAATTAATAAATAAATGTAACCCACGAAGGGTCGGATAACGTCGTACATAATCTGCAACAAATTTGGCTGCTACTTTATCGCCTTTCCATTTACGAATTCTTTCTGATAAAATAAGTACAATTGGGATACGTGGATATTCGTCTAACATCTTTAGTAAATAACTTACCAACTTTTCTTCTTCTTTTAATTCCTCATAACAAGAAGCAAGAGCATCGATTGCTTCTGATAAATAATCCGAATTTTGATTTTTGATTTTTTTAAGACATTTTAACGCGGTTTTGTAATCATTCTGGCTCATTTCTAGACGAGCCTGTAGCAAACTTGCTCTAACACACTGCGGATCAGTCTCCAATGCTTGCTGCAGATATTGATTCACTTGTACATTTTGAGTTTTATTAAAAGCGAGTTCAGCTAATTCACAATAGTAATGAGCAATAATCGATCGCATATTTCGTTTTGTTGCGGTTTCTAATTTATTTGCTATGTGAATTGCATTTTCCCATGCTTTTTCTTGTTGATAAATATCTAATAAAGTACGCAAAGCAGGAATAGCATATTCTTTAATACCCACAACATCTAAAAAAATACGCTCGGCACGATCCAACACACCTGCACTCAAATAATCTTGTCCCAATTCAAATAATGATTGCTCACGATAAGCTTTATCTAGTTGTGGTCGTGCAATTAAATTTTGATGGATACGAATCGCTCTATCTACTTCTCCCCGGCGACGAAATAATTTGCCAACAGCTAAATGTGTTTCTACGGTATTACTATCGACTTCTAACATTTTAATAAAAACATCAACCGCTTTATCAGGTTCTTCATTCAACAAAAAATTTAATCCAACTAAATAATCTCGTGGCAAATTAAGTTTCTGCGCAATAAAACGACTCTGGCGCGATTGATACCCAAGGTACCATGCTCCCAAAATAGAGGCAGAAATTAAAATTAACCACCACATATTCATATTTAATGTCTATCCTGCAATGGAATGATGCGTAAATTCTGTAGTTCTTTTTCGGCCATTTTTAAACGCTGTCTTAAGCTATAATTTTTGATTTTGATTTTAAGCAATAACCAGCCCCCGACAAATAATCCCAATAAGCAACCAAGTGCAAAGTCAAACACCAACAATAATGAAAGCGGTAATGTTTTTTGCCCTATATAATAATGCACTGTTACCGCATCAGGGTTAATCAGTGCAAAAGTAATGCCAATTAAAGCAATCACAAGTAATAATAAATACGTTATTAGACGCACAATCGACCTCTGTTTTAAGTAAGTCTTAAGCCTGATGATCATCCTAAATTCGGCAGTTGTAACCTACTGCGAAGGTCTACTGCACTGAATCTAAGAATTTTTTTCCTGCTTTTTTATCTCA
>CAZAEO010000149.1:0-3265 GCA_964484285.1 uncultured Coxiellaceae bacterium
GTCGTAGCTGGTGCAGATGAGCTTCTTCAGCCCGAGCTTGTTGAAGTTGGCGGCGAAGTACTTGAAGAAGTTGCTCTCGAAGGGGTCGTCGCAGTTGCAGTAGACGATCTTGCCGCGGAAGGTGTTCGGGTCGAACTCGAGGTAGGCTTCGACTTCCTTCTGGATGTCGACGTACTGGGTGTAGAACTCGTCCTGCTTCGCGGCCTTAGCGGCGCTCAAGCTTCGATTCATTGGTTTGCTTTCCACTTTAGGTGGCGCATCCATCGAATTGCCAGACAGTCCGAGTCTCTTGCGTGTGGTGTTTTTTAGTGCCTTCTTCGCCATGGTCTTAGCCGCTCTCCATCCGGGCCGCCGAACGTAAAGTTCTGCGGGACCCGCGCTTTTGCGGGTTCCGCAGGAACGCTTTGTTAACTCAAATAATTTCTATTTTATGCTGTTGCTTTTATAGCTGTTATCTTTAATGGTGTTATTTATTTTGCTTTTATGCAGTTTTGCTTTTTATGCCTTTATCGCTTTTGTTTCTTTTCATGCCGAAGGCATTCATCAAAAGAGTTAACGTTCCACCTCACCGGACCCGCGCTGTTTGCGGGTTCCGAGTGGAGGTGGTGGTTAGAGGTTTATTTTTTTTTGATTTTCAAATTCTGCTAGAGTTCTGATTCTACGATATAGTGATAAAAGAATTTTTAGTGTCCTCAATTTACTTCCAGTTTTTTCGTGTATCTGCTCAACGTCATCCAGGCCAATTAATCGAGTCATTCTTTCGATTGAATTTTCAATGTACTGTCCATGTAATTCTTCCAGTTGAAGTTCCTCGTCTTTAACTTTCAATCGTAGGAGTTTTCTTTCCTGCATTCCTTTATAAATTTCGCTGTAAACTCGGTTCGCATGCAGTATTGAATTTGCAATAGACTCAACTATTGATTCAATCATTTGAGCAACAGCTTTAATAAGTCTTAATTCAATCCAGCCCTCAGATGCATATTTAAGCGATACGATTTGGGGCCTTTCTTGTTTTGGCGTTGTGTATTTAAGTCGATTATAGAAATTTACCGCACTGTATCCGCCTTGCCATGGAAATACAGAATATGCATTTTTAATACGTTCTATTATATATTCATCATCATGAGGCAGAAGGGAAAAAACCATAAAATATACTTGCTCATATGCTTTTGGAAAGACATACAAATCTTCCAAATCCCATTGACCATCAATTACTATTTTATGATTTGTTTCAGAAATTTTCATTTGCTTTCTCTAACGATGAGCTAACCGGCCCGCGCTGTTTGCGGGTCCGAGCGGAGTGTAACGGAGCGTTGTTGAGTGCCTTGTTATAACAATTATTTATATTTTAAGATCTTTTCTTGCTGCTTTATTGATCGTCTTAAGACACTTCTTGGCAACAAATAAGTTATTGTCTAAGAATTCAAAATAGGTATTAGGCTTTTCTTTATTTGTTGCAATGAATTCAACTAGTGCATCATTAACTTCTGTTGAAAATAAAAAAGCCCCACTGTCTGCAGACTTCCTAACCTTATGATAACTTTTGCCCCAAATTCCACTTAATTTTTTTTGAAATTCATCTCTATGTTCTTTGTGTTCTATTTCTGCATTGCAATTAGTGTCATAATAGTAAATTAGGTCGGATAGGGCCTCAATCACCTCTTTATATGCCATCACTCTGAGTTCCCACCATTTTTGGTTTCTGTGTTTCCTGTTAGCAAGAAATGCTGAAAATAGACCAGATATCACTCCAACGACTACCAATTTTAGTATGTCATAAAATATTTCCATCTTAATGATTGCTCAGTTTATTTGATTTTGATGTTATAACTGTGAGTTCAGCGGATTGACCGCTGAAACAGTTGGTTGGCAGTATCCACCTTTTCGATTCAACAATTAAATAACGTCCCCTCTTGTGCGCATATTCGGTTGAAATTTTATTGCTATTTTGAATGGTTTGACCTGGCAATATTAATCAGCAAACATGAGAACACGAAAGTAGTATCAGTCATTAACTTCGGGGGAAATGGAGCGTGATTTTAACGGTTGCCATAACCGGATGTAAAAAGCAAAGCGAAGCGGCGCTTTTTGTGATTCGAGTTTATGGCATTATTATGTGTCACGGATATGGGTTTAGTCAAAGAACCCCGGATACCTGTTATTACACGAGTGCGCCGTAACAGTTGCGGCGCGATCAGTCTTAACCTCCGGCACTTCATCTAAGATGCAATTAGCGTATTTGATTCTCGTTTTTTCGATATATTTATATTTACATGCGTAGGCAACGATTGTAGCCGCACTATCTGATACGACGCTTGGAACGTAATCGAACACGCAGTCTGAGTAGTCCGAATTAATTTTTTCAATGAATTTATTTTTGCACGCATATGCGATTACAGTTACTGCGGTGTTTGATTCAGTGTTTTTCGTGTACTTAGCTACACATTCATCATAATTTGAAGGGCCAAAAAGTCCCGCATAAACGTTACATGGCACTACTGTTAATAACAGCAATAGGCCTGCGACAAATTGTGCCTCTGATTTCATATCTTTTCACCTTTTGATGAGATGTAGAATAGCCTTGAGCGGGGGCGGCTTGGATTTCATACGGTTGGTTATCCTTGCTCAGCAAGGGCCGTGTTAGTCTGCAGCTTTAGCAGGTGGTAACGGCATGTTTTTTACGTCCGATCAAGCTAAATGTTATGTTTATAATTTGCATACTGTTTGACAATGTTCAGAAATTCAGAAGGTTTTATAATAAACAAAGAACTGAATCTATCAAGTATCTCAGTGCTGTGCTTTAAGATACCATTGTCTGTAGTTACAAAGAAACGGCCGTATTTAACTGCTTGGGCAACGTGCATGCAGTCTGCTTCTCTTGATTTTAGAATACCATTACCAACAATTATTCTTTGAACCTCTCTAAGTTCTTCATCTTCATTTTCTGTTTGCTGAGTTTCAATTGTATTGATTAATTCATTAGCTTCATCTTTTACCCACTGGGGCGTATTAGGGAATTCAATTTCCTTTTTTACGGAGTGAACTATTTTTATATCTCCACCGTTCTCTGTGAATAAAGTTCTCGCTTCTATTGATGCAGTCTGTTCCTGCTCACTGCCACCATCAAATGCGCATGAGTCAAAGTACACGGGATTATAAAATGGGTCAGGTGGTTTCTTCATGTTTTTGAAACATAACATTCGGTTAACCTGCAACGCGTATATGGCGCGTGTTTTTGCCAAGCGTAGCGACAGCAAAAACCGTG
>CAZAEO010000150.1:0-3182 GCA_964484285.1 uncultured Coxiellaceae bacterium
ATTGACTATAAATATTTAGCGCATTTAAATCAGTCACAACTGAGCGCACAAAAGAAGCATGTGATTCACGTAAATCTGGAATAGCTGCAATGAGATTTTGTCCGTTTTTAAAAGGTGGAATTTTGTTATCACGGATAATTTTAAGCTTATCTTTACTGGCGCGCTGCATTTGTTCTTTTGTTAAGGAATAAGGACGTGTCCAAATAACAAAATACAATTCTTCGTGCGCACAATAGTGAGAAATGTAATCGATACGCTCTCTAAATAAATCATCCAAACTCAATTTGAGACGATTTGCAGTAGATTTCGCTGGAGAAAGAATTTCTGCAATTTCAGGCTTAACAGCAGCTCGATCATAATTAAAATAAACTTGCACTACATGACCAGGACGTTTGAGTGTTGCCTGCAAACTTTGGGTAATGCCCGCATGCATTCTACTAAATTCATCGTTGCCGATCAGTTGAGTGACACCAAACACACGAATGACTGAAATAAGCGATCCATCACGTCCTACTAATGTATTCTTATCATCCGCTGTTTCTAAATCACAATACGATTCGGTTGTTTGCTTAAGTTCGGTGCTGAACCAAGCCAAGATAGAATCAATACCATCTAAAACAGGATCAACAAAACTTCGCATGGTCGTTCCTTCTTTGTTATTCTGCTTCTTCAGCCAGCTCCTCAAGCGCCGCGGCTGCCCAAGCTTCCAATTGAATTTTAAATTTAACATAAGAAGGAAGCAATCGCATGTCCTTTAACATATCATCAATTTTTAATTCAGGATGTTTCGCGCGATGCTCCAAGATCAATTGCCCAAACAGAGCAGGATTACTTGTGCTATTGCCGAATTTATTTTCAATTTGCTGACTACGAAATTTAAAGCCACGATAAATAGCTTGAGCACTATCCTGATATCCTGTGCCATTACCCATTGCACAAAAAAGCACATGGCAAAAACTATTAAGATTAGCTTGACTCATCTCAGGAAGATAAATGAGTTGTCCGCCGCCCATTTCATCTAAGCCAACAGACTCAATAAAAAGGCATTGCGAACAAAAACAACAAGCTGTAATTAAGTTGCTGAGTTTGTTATTTCGATAATTTTGATCAATGTTAACTATTTCCTGATATTGCCTTGCCTGGAAAGCGCAATATTGACAGGTATAATTGTCACGTTGATATATTTTTTCTGCAACCGGCAGGAATGCCTTATCTTCGCGTCTTCTGACAAACAGCCGCCAACCGCTCAAATTCACTGCCAGTTGAAGATCATGCATATTAGAAGGTAACAAGACCTGAAATTTTGCCTACCCCTGACGTTCCGCCAAATAATGTTACACCCGTTGTCTTAAATACGGATGGAATAAAAATCAATGCTGCTGCAACAAACAGCAACACGATTGGCATACTGATCGGAATCTGGGTGGGATTATCCTTATGTGCTTTGAATTTGACAATAGCAGCAACCGCAAATCCAAAACCGGCAACATAAGAACCTGCTGTAATTAACTTAGCAATGTTGCTTAAGTTTCCGGTAACATTAGCAGCAACAGAGCCAATACCTGATACTGCAAAAGCTACATCTGCGCATAAACAAAGAATCGCGCCCACCAATAACATCGTACTTTTTTTTGCTTGCTTACTGATCATACTCTACTCTCCTTTGTGACACGCCTATGACTGAAGTTTTTAAAAAATTAACCCGAAAAAATCTACACGCATTCCTATTCATTCTAATCAGGGAGGAACTTGCTAAACAACTGTTTTTTTCACTAAGAAAAGGTTCCTAAACCCAGAGTAGTGACTATCGCTTGTAAAAATTGATACAAATTAATACATAAAATTCCTGAAATAATGTAAGCCATCGCTTTCCCAAATGTACCTGATTGCTCGCTATGCCCTCCGTCCATATGCGTCAGGACAACTAAGCCTCGAATAAAAGCAATGACCCCTATTAGCTGAATAACCATAAAAACTGAGTTCGTCAATTCAGTCCAACTATCTGTTGCCTCTGAAACATAAGCATAAGGTGTGGGTTCGCGCCAAAATGTACTTAATCCCGTTTGAACACTTGCGGGTAAATAAATCAACATTGCCCCTACCGCAAGATAGGTTAACGGTTTTGATAAATGATGCTCATGCGACATCATGCTGCGAGATTCACCATATTGTTTCAATTCTAAAATTCCTTTCACAACAAAAAAGAATCCCATGACATAAGCTAATGCTGTGACTAGCCGCATTAAATTAGGAACAGCCTCGCTCAAGTTAATGAGCATAGTCGCAACATTAGGTGCACTATCGAAACTAAAACTTACCGCGTAAGCTGAATTTGTAAAAAATAAACTGCCACTGACAACCAAAAAAACGACACTCAGTCTTTTTAAATACTGCTCAGTAAGCGTTAGAGACGGTTTGATGTATATCATATAATCCACCTCACATTACTTCCGCGCTCCCTGCTGCACCAACAGTTATTTTACCACTAATCCCCATTGACCCCATACGATAAGGTCACCATTTTATTGCCTGTATCGATATTCACAATGCCATCATAAGGGTCAATTTTAGTTACTCGACCAAAATCCTTTAATACATCGCCTTCAGCCACAGTCACTGTATCCCCTGAATCTGATTTTAACCAAGCACGGCCGGGAATAATGGCTTGAACGGTAAACCCTATTTTAGGTTGTACACTTTTGACCGGGGATGCACGATAACCACTATCGCCAATCATCCCTGCCGATCGCATATCACGTAATATTTTGGTCAATTGCCGAAAAGCCACTTCTATGCTTCCTACGCGGGCGTTCAGCTCTTGAACTTCTGTGCGAAGTTGATTATTTTGCATTTCTGTATCCGCTATCTTTTGCACATATTGTGTTTGCAACATATTCATCATCGCCGAATTCTGCTGTTCTAATGTTGCAATTCTATCCAGTAATGTTTTACTTTGACCCGCTGTATCGGGTGGCCCCATGCCAGGCACCACAGGAGTTGTAGTCATTACAGTGGTAGTACTGACGACAGGCGGAGAAGGTTGCTGCGTAGGTTGCGCTGCAGGTGGCGGAACTGTAACAGGTTGTGCAGCAACTTGAGCAGTCGACGGCGGTGGTGTTGCTACAGGAGGAACACTCGTAGCCGCGGGTGATGGCTGTTGCTGTACAGCAGGTTGTGGCGGC
>CAZAEO010000151.1:0-3110 GCA_964484285.1 uncultured Coxiellaceae bacterium
TTTGCTAGAAATTGAAAATACCTCTTGCATCCAGGGCAGGGTCCATACATGACGAAAATTCCAAACTCATTTAAAAGACTTTGAACAGGTTCTAAGATGACTGCTAAAAGGGGAAGTTATTCTTTTACAGAGCCTTAATCCCGATATTTTTTAATCGATTCATTCAAATAATCCATTAAATTAATGACGCGAATATTTTTTGTAAGAGAATATTCTCGGATGCCTGGATAGATTACGATTAACTCATCTAATTTCAAATCATCACAGGCAATTTGCATTGATTTTGTCAGCTTTGGTGCATCCATGTATTTAAATTCAAAACCCAAACGTTTTCCTTTATGAAATATTAATAAATCAAGCTCGGCTTCCTGATAAGTAGACCAAAAATAACAATTCTCAGAATCTACCCGCAAACAACGAATAATTTCTTCTAATGCAAATCCCTCCCATGATGCTCCAAGCTTTGGATTACGCCACAAATCCTGTTGGTCTTGAATATTCAGCAAATAATGTAACAACCCGCTATCGCGAAAATAAATTTTTGGTGATTTGACTTGTCGTTTACTTATATTTTCCCACCAAGGTTGTAGTTGTCTTTGCATAAAAGTATAAGTCAGAATATCAAGATAATAGCGCACGCTTTTATTATTTATCCCCAGGGAACGGGATAATTCTTCCGCATTTAAAATATTGCCATGATAATGTGCAAGCATCATCCAAAAGCGTCTTAAATTTAAAGGAGCAATACGAATGCCTAAATTAGGAATATCCTGTTCAAGAAAAGTTTTAATAAATTGCATGCGCCATTCAAAACTTGTCTCAACCGAACCAGCCAAATAGGATCTAGGAAAACCTCCGCGCAGCCATAATTGCTCACTTTCATTTACCTCAGTGATCGCAAATGGTTGAACTTCTAAATAAGCAATACGCCCTGCCAGTGTTTCAGAGGATTGCTGTAATAATTCATGAGAAGCACTGCCTAATATAAGCCAGCGACGATTTTGCTGAGGAACATCTATTAATACACGCAATAAAGAAAATAACTCTTTCTGTCGTTGAATTTCATCAATGATAATCAGCCCATCCAATTTGCTTAATGCCAATTGCGGTTGACCAAGCGCTTCCAAATCTTGCGGGTTTTCCAGGTCAAATATATGAATAGCAGAGAACTGGTTTTTCACCTTTTCTGCATAAAAACGCGCTATTGTTGTTTTACCCACTTGGCGAGGACCTAAAAGACAAACAGCAGGAAATTCCTTATGTAATGTTTTGATTTTATTTAAATAATAGGGCCTATCCATAATTTACCATGAATAATTAGACTATACATACAAATTTTCATGGAAAATTAACCGTTTGTCAATAAGTTAAGATAATATCTACAAGGCATAAGTATCTAATTTACCATGCCCATACATTGCAAAATTAGCTCAAGATTCTATACTGGTAGAAAATGACAGAGGTAATCTTATGTCAGACCCTAGAAAACCTGCAGCTAAGTATACCCCAGTACAACATAACGCATTCAAAACATTAGGCATTCCGCCGACAAAAGATGAGAAAAAAGTAGAGGAAGCTTACATAGCAAGAATACTCTTGCTAGATAATTTAACAGAAAGCAAAGCCATTGCTGACAATGATATTGAAAAAATTAAACAAGGATTAGAGGAAGCAAAAAATACGGCGAACGCCCTGCCTGGAACAGTTGCAGGCGGTTTAACGTCACCAGAAGAAGTAATTTTTGAACCCGGTGACGACATGTGGGAAAACCCGAAAACCATTTATGGAACAAAAGAAGTGGAAGCTGTTATAGAGGCTTTTCTAAAAACACTGCTAGACAATGTTATTTCTCATTTGGAAAAAATGAAACAGAAAGCGGATGAGGCTAAAGAAATATCCGATGGGAAGAATATTGAAAAATTGATTTATCTATTTCAAGCATTACAAAACTTAACGAAATATTATTAAAGAAGAAAATACATTTTATGCACCATTAAAATTAACTCTTTTAGAAAACATCACCAATCAATTGATTCAAAAAATATCTGAATTGAAAAAATGGCAAGATGCAGTGGGTCAGAAAGAATTTCCTGCTATGGCCGAAATAATGAATCGAAAAATTGATGATGCCATTCGAGAATACAATACGTCAGGCGGATTTTTCAAAAAATTAAGCAGATCATTTTTTCCCTTAGATGCGAATAAAATAAAAAACGTAGTTGATTGCTTAAAAAATTTTGCTACATTAGAACCACAGCAAATAGCTGAACAACTCTCTTTAAAAGAGATTCAAAAATCCGCCGCCCGCTCATTAGCCAATCGTTGATGTTTTTCCAACAACTGCTCATGTGTTTCAATATGATTTGGATTAAGCGGAATGCAATTCACTGGACACACAGCAACGCATTGCGGTTCTGCAAAGTGGCCTACACATTCTGTGCAACATGCGGGATCAATTTCAAAAATCATTTCACCCTGGTAAATTGCATTATTCGGACAGACGGGTTCACATACATCACAATTAATGCATTCATCAGTAATCATTAATGCCATGGTTTACCTATTTACTATTTAATTTTTTATGTAGTGCTTTCACTACTACCGCGGGAACAAATTGCCTAACATCGCCCTTGAGTTGCGCAATTTCTCGCACAAAACTGGCGGAAATGTAAGTATAATTTTCTGCCGGCATTAAAAACATGCTTTCTACATGCGGGTCTAATTGACGATTCATCCCAGCTAACTGAAATTCATAATCAAAATCAGATACAGCACGTAAACCACGCAAAATAATATTGGCATGATGTTTTTTCATGAAACTCATTAACAATGAATCGAAACCATGGACTTCTACATTGGAATGCTTTGTTAATACTTGTCTGGCTAATTCAACTCGCTCTTCTACGGAAAAAAAGGGGCTTTTATTTGCATTGACCGCAATGGCAACAATAACATGTTCAAAGATACGAGAAGCACGCTCAATCAGATCGATATGTCCATAGGTAATAGGGTCAAACGTACCTGGATAAACAACTTTATTTTTCATATACCATGCCTCGTTTAATATCCTACGTATTATCCTAAATTCGGCAGTTGTAACCTGCTGCGAA
>CAZAEO010000152.1:0-3094 GCA_964484285.1 uncultured Coxiellaceae bacterium
AACGCAGGGTTCGCAATGACACTACTTAAGCTTATTCTGCGTAAGGTGAGTTATTCATAAGCCTGAAAAGTGCATTGAATCCAGGATGTATTTTCCAAAATTATATCCGACTAATGCTATATACACCATGTTTTTCAATATATTGATACACTGCGCTAGGCAATAGATAGCGTGGGTTCCTGCCCATCGCAATTTGTTTACGAATGTCTGTGGCGGAAATATCAAGTGCTGTGACGGGGTGTAGAATAATATTCCCCGCCATACATTCATGTATGGCAGAAAAATTATGTTTTAATCGCTGTTTTAACAGCTGTGCCACGATGCCTGTTTGTGGCAGTTGATAGTGAGGGCGATGTGCCACGACTAAATGTGCTAGCGTCAAAATATCTTCCCAACGATGCCAGCTGGGAAAACCAAGCAATGCATCAATTCCCATAATTAAACATAAAGGTGTATCAGGTAATTTTTTATGGAGTGCTTCTAGGGTATCTATTGTGTAAGAAGGGCCTTTACGCTGAATTTCGCAATCATCCACTTTTAATGCAGGTTCATCGATAATTGCAGCTTGTACCATCGCTAAGCGATGCTTGGGAGATGCAACAGGTAGTTTGCGATGAACGGGTTGAAAACAGGGAATCAGGCGCACTTCAGCGAGTTCAAGTGCTTGATATAATTCTAATGCAGTACGCAGGTGTCCAAAATGAATGGGATCAAATGTGCCACCTAATAGGCCAATGGCTTGTTGCAATTGGTACATACTTTATGTTACCTCGCTAGTATGAACACGATCCACTTATCATTATACCATTTCCTGTTATTGATAAGATCAATTGTTCCAGAGCGTCTCGTACATTGCCAACTGTTCCTCCTTTGATGATTCGATCTATTTCTGCGGCAATCAATAAAAATTCCCAGCATTGCTCGTAAGAATAACGTTTTAAAAATGCGCGCATAGCAGCTTGACGTTTTTCCCAAATTTGAAATTTGTTAAATAGGACAGTCAGTGCAGTCCCTTGTTGCATTTGTTTCGAGATGTCTGCCAGTATACGTAATTCGCGAGTGATGGCCCACAACACTAAAGTGGGTTCAGTCCCGTCAGCAAAAAGATTGTTTAAGATATGTAATGCACGTTTGCTGTTGCCAATTAATAGACTATCAACTAACTGAAACACATCGAAGCGAGCATCTTCTGTAATGATTTTTTCAAGCGCTTGTTCATCGAGTGTGTCATGCGTTTGCAGAAGACTTAATTTTTCAATTTCTGTTGCGGCAGCAAATAAATTACCTTCCACTTGCTGCGCTAACCAGAGTGCTGCTTTTGCAGTTAAATTAAGATTTATTTTTTTTGCGCGCTGCAGAATCCATTGCGGTAATTGTTCGTGATGAATGGGCCATATCGGGATGACCACACCGTT
Source organism: uncultured Coxiellaceae bacterium (assembly GCA_964484285.1). GTDB lineage: Bacteria > Pseudomonadota > Gammaproteobacteria > DSM-16500 > DSM-16500 > CAZUQP01. The sequence goes on from CAZAEO010000152.1 coordinate 1,416, forward strand.
TTTTTCTACTGTTTTATACCATTGGCTTTGTTCATTTTTTTTATCTAATTTGTGCGTGTGCATTAGCAGCAGCGTATTAGGTTGCGGTTGATTTGCATACGTTTGTAAAATTTCACTATTTGCTTGATTGAATTTAGCGCCTCTTAAATCAAATTCCAGGATGCGTTTAGTGGAAAATAATGAAAGATTGTGCAAGTGAGCGTAAAGTAGTTTTCCCCAGTCGGGATCTGATTCAGCAAAGAGTCGTATGCGTTCGGAAAACCCATTTTTTTGTGCGGTAGAACGTAACAAATCCATTGCTTCTTGCACGAGTAACAATTCATCACTGCTAATGAGATAGCAGGCGGCCAATTGTTGGGTAACATGTTTTTCTAGTTGTTGATAAGGTAATTTCATGGAGGCGCTTTTTGTGTCGTTAACTGAGTGCTAATATCGTTTGATCCGAGTCGATTCATGATATCAAAAACAATGGCTTTACGCATTTGTTGAGTCAATGCATTTTGTTCGTTCGTGCCACCTAATATTTGATCAGATACTGTCGTAAATGCACGGCTCTCGCTTAACGATTGCAGTGGAATCAATATTTTTCCTTGTGGATCGGTGATCTGAAAAGTAACAGTCAAAATTAAATTGTATTGGCGTGTTTGTTGAGTGCTGCTCACGTTAATTAATTGTTGATTTTCATTTTCGCTTAGGATTTGCAAAATTGCTGTTGCTTCTTCTTTTGAATCGACAAACGGTGTGCCAGATACTTTTAAATAATTACGCAAATTATTCGCAAGTTGTCCGTAAGGATCCGCTGTTTTGAGGTACAATTTTTGTAAAGGCGGATTGAGTGTTGTTCCGCCGCGTAGATGAAAGCCGCAACTGGTTAAACAGACTGCCAAACACAATAAAGCGAGCAAGCGTAGCATTATCTGTCTCCTGTTACGATGTTCACAAGTTTGCCGCGAACCGTGATAATTTTCTTGATTATTTTATCGGTAATCGCTTTTTGTACTTTTGCATCAGACGTTGCAATCGATTCAATTGTCTTAGTGTCAGCATCGGTTGGTACTGTCACGCGAGTACGTAATTTACCATTAATTTGTACTACCAATTCAATTTGATCCACTTTAAAGGCAGCGGCATTTCCCTTGGGCCACGTGGCATTGACTAGTATTCCAGGGTAATGCAAATCTCGCCATAATTGATGTGTAATATGTGGAACAATGGGTGCAAGCAAGCGTAGCAATATGCTGAGCCCTTTGTGCAGAATAGGTATGTTGAGATCTATTTTTGCAGGTTCTGCATCTGGAATTTTTGCAAGTAAATTAAATATTTTCATACAGCTTGATACAACGGTATTAAATTGGAGTCTGGCATAATCAAATTGAATTTGTTCTAGTATTTCATACAATTGGCGTAATGTTTCACGTTGTTTAGTACCGGCTGCTTCCCATTCAATAGTGGAGGTGTCAGGATGCGTGACGCGATTTTCATTGATAAGGGCAACACGATTTTCGTAAGCAAACGTCCATAACCGTTTTAAAAAACGATACGCACCTTCAACCCCACTGTCTGACCATTCCAGGCTTTGTTCGGGAGGGGATGCAAAAATAATAAATAAACGTGCCGTGTCTGCACCAAAGCGTTCGAGCAGTGGTTCCGGAGCCACGGTATTTCCTTTGGATTTAGAC
>CAZAEO010000153.1:0-2870 GCA_964484285.1 uncultured Coxiellaceae bacterium
CGACGACCTACTGATTACAAATCAGTTGCTCTACCAGCTGAGCTACGCCAGCAATTAACGTTCTTTTAAAAATAGGTCGCTAATTTTATGCAATATAAATTCTGATAGCAAATAAAATCATAACAACATTCTCAACTTTTAAATTAAACTATCACCTATACAACTCTCTCGCTGTACCTTTTAACAAACATGTATTCAATTGCAACCAGGGTTTAGTGTAACACTCCAGGGAAGGAAAAAATGAATATGTTATTACTAAAAAAAAGAATCATCGGCTTATTTTCACTCTTTATATTGTTTTTCACCTCTGCTCTTTTTGCTACAGATAATACATGGAACGTCAATGTAACGCCGTATCTTTGGGCAATGAATATGAATGGACGCGTACAAGTAGCAGATAAAAAAACCCATATTGACGAAAGCTTTGGTGATCTTTTGCATCATATGAATATGGGGGGTATGATTTGGATTGATGCCGGCAAGGGTAAGTTACAATTCTTTGGGAATATAATGTATGCAGCATTATCAAATTCCGGGCACGATGGACCGCTTTCTGTAGATGCACAAAATAAATTCGGCATTTTTAGTGCCGGTATCTCCTATGAACTATATAAGTGGTATTGCGGCCTTGCGCTCGAGCCCTATGCAGGGGCACGTTACACCTTAAATGACACGACACTGACAGTCAAATTGGATGCACTTCGTCTTAAAGAAAGTGACAATCAACATTGGACAGATCCATTAGTAGGAGCACGCTTACGTTATTCACTCACTCAAGCCTGGCAAGTGATAGTTGCTGGAGATATCGGTGGTACCAATACAAAAAACGATTACAGCTATAATGCGATAGCCCTACTTGGCTATCATCCACAAACCCAATTAACTCGCACAACAATTTACGTAGGATATCGTGTGCTTTATCAACGTTACACAACGGGTAGTGGAATTCATCTTTTTAATTGGGACATGAAATTGTTTGGGCCGCTGGCAGGACTCGCTATTTCATTTTAAGATGCGCGCCCTTATGAAGAGCACGCTATCCTTACTTGATTATTGCTTCGCTACTTGCGCTGCTTTTGCTTTTATAAACTGATCCGACATGTCAATCTGATAAGGAGAGGTAACAGCGATTGGCATTTTCAATCGAACAGCGTTATCAGAAAAATCCAGCTTAGAGAATGAAACTGAACGTATCGTCATATCATGATAAGTGCGATAGTAAAACATTTTATGACTCAGATCTTTAAAAACTACCCACTGAGTTGTTTCTGTACTTTCTTTTCCGTTACTCACAGCACGGCTAATGCCAGCAGGAATATCAACATTATTAATGATGTGCTGTACAAGATTGAGCGCATCACTTGCTGTTGCAGCTACAGAACTTGTTTTTAACATAAATGACATTTTAACAAAGCGAGAAGGAGGGCTGACATCACCTGGTAAACCAACCATTCCAGCACCTTGTCCTGTTGCTACAAAAACGAAATTGCCCGCCACCACAGGATTAGGCGCATAAGGCGATAAATTTAAATAATTTCGCAAATTAGTCACTTGCCAATCATACGTAGGGGAATTCGTCATCACTCCGATCTGATTGTAGATAGTCAATTTACCTTTGATGTATTCAACTACAATGCCATTACCTGAGGCATCAAAAACAGAAAAATGCAAAGGAAAGACTATATTTCCCATACTAAGTAACGGTTGGGCAAAAACAAAAATAGAAGGAAGAGCATTGCGAACTTCTTCCGCGGTTTGAAAGTTACTCAGTATCCAATCGCCTATATTCAAATAAGGAAGCCCTTTGGCTTCACTACCCAGAGGTACAACTTGATACTCGGCTTCTCCGGGAAGATATAAGGCTTCAAAAGACAGTCCCGCCTCATTCATCCCATCAAGAGTAAAATCTTGATTGAAACTATCTAAATAAAGATAGCCGTATTTTGCCTTCCATGCCAAGCCCGGCTTATTGTTCGGAGCAACTGTTGTAAACTGCCTACCACGAGTTGAAGTGCGAAGATTGGATTGGAGATCCTCGGCAAACTCCATACTGCGCGCAATGAATACCGTACCATCTTTTGCTGTCAGGCGAAAATCGGTACATGCGATTGCAGAACTTGCGGCACATAGCAATGCTATTAAAAGGATACAAACATGACTTACTAATTTCTTCATTTCACAGCTCCTTCCTTGTTAATAAATACTTATCCTAAAATGACAGTGAAGATACCGAGCAGTATAATGCTTAATGACTTTCAACGAAATGATAACAATGATTATGTCGTTATCGCAGTTTTAGTTCAAACTGAAGTTGAGAAATAATCGCCATCCGGTCAGTGTTGTTTATAATTGCCTTATGTGGCAAAGAGGGTTTTTCAAAAAGATTACTGATTTTTTGGGCATAATCATAGCTAATCCCCCCCTGTCGTTTTTTAAGTCGAGCCGTGATATTTTCCCATGTTGCCTGAATATGCAAAAAAACCACATCCGAAAATACAGAATAAATTTGAAGACGATTTTTTTCTTTATAGAGCGCTTGAGAGACCACGAGATGTTGATGCTGTGCCTTTAACGTAACAATATGCTCAATCACATTCGCGGTAAAGTGATCGCGCATTTCTTCCGTAAAAAATTCCTGATCAACGATTGCCTGGCGCATGTCAAACGGTAAGACAGAATCTGCATCCCAATAATGAAAATGAAATTCTTTTGCAAGAATTTCACCAACAAAATTTTTTCCGGAACCGCTAAGACCAAATAAAATAATTAACATTCGATATCCAAATTAGCATATATCACGCAGAACTTTTTCATTATCCTAAATTCGGCAGTTGCAACCGTAGCGAGAAGGGCTAATGTATTGAAGATAA
>CAZAEO010000154.1:0-2586 GCA_964484285.1 uncultured Coxiellaceae bacterium
TCGCATCAATGTCAGCAGCTGAATCGAGAAGAATGTTATGGCCGGTGATCGCAACCTTGCCGCCTTTCTCGCCTGCGTTTTTACCTGATGCATCTACTTTAGCTGCGACTCTTACGACACCTGCATCAGGATCACCGCCTAAAATAATATCGCCACCTTGCTGCTGAATCGAACGTGCTTGTGCGACACCTTCCATATTAATCGCACGATCTAATACACCTTCTGCTGCTTTGGCTGATACGAAAACCGTACCACCATCTGCAATCAATGATCCCGTGTTCTTTACCCCATCTCGCATCACTTCTCCATTCTCATCAACTGCTGCACTCGTTGATCCTTCGTCTACACTGAAATTAATGAGTTGGTCTCCATACAAATCCAACGTGAACTTACTTCCTGATCCCAACACAATTTCTCCCAACCGTGCATGAATCGTGCCATCGTTTCTGACATTGTTTCCAACCAATGCGACCAATCCATGTTCTGCTGCAATTATCGTTCCTTGGTTAATCACCGCTCCTGCATAATTGGATGAACCATCAAAAATATATTTGCCAGCAAGAAAATTTGCGTTCGTTATATCAACCGTCGATGCAATAATCCCGCCTACATCCACTTTAGAACCTGAAGCAAAGAAAATGCCTGCTTGATTAACTAAGATAATGCGGCCATTCGCTGATAATTGACCGAAAATTTGTGAAGCACCTTGGGTAGGGCTAATGCGATTGAGTGTCACTGAACTTGAGCTTGGTTGAATAAATTGCGTATGTTCCCCTGAACCTATGTTAAAACTGTTCCAATGAATAATCGCTTGATCGCTAGCTTGATTGACTTCTGTTGTTGTTGCGGTTTGGGAAACAGTGACATCGCCTGAGGCAACATGATCTAAAACGGGGTTTGCAAGGCTGCATTCCATCACCCATACCGTGGCTAAAAACACCATAGCATGCTGACTTATTGCTTGCCATTTCTCCCAGCGTTTACGCATTTGCCTCCCTTACCCTTTCACAATCAACGAGTTATAAACATGGAACCTAAACCAAAATGAGCAATTCTTATTCACTATAGAAGTGTAGTTTACAGGGGGCGTTTTTCCACCCAATTTGGATTATGTAGTTGATTATTAATGAGAAATTAATTTATTGATGTAATGGCTTGTATTTAAAGTGAAATTTACGTAATTTACTGCGATAAATGGCATTTCCGTACGTTGCTGTTTATTTTTTTAATCGAGAATATCTTATGCGCATTTTGTTCCTTCATCGTTTTCCACTCGAAAAAATTACAGGCGGTGTTGCAGAATATCTCCATTATCTTCCCTTATCGTTAAACACATTGGGCATCGAGCCTTATATGTATAGCGAAGGAGAGACAGCCGAGTTATCTGGCCCTACTGTTCTACCCAACGGTATACGCGCATACACAGGGCCTTTTATTAAACCTGGACTATTTATATCAACTAAAAAACTGAAACCCGTGATTGAACTATGCAAAAAAGAAAATATCGACCTTGTTCATGCACAAAGTACCTATCGATTTGGCTACCTTGCTATGCAAATTTACAAACGTACCCGCATTCCTTACATCATCACCAGCCATGCGGATATTGTGACAACGAATTCAGATCGAATGAAACGTAAAATCGTGCAACGCCGCTGCAAAGAGATTTTGCGGCACGCAAAAAAAGTAACCCATCTCACTCCCTTGATGGCAGAATTTTCTCATCAGATTCTTGATACTCGTCAAAAAAGTGTTATCATCTCTAACGGAATTGATACAACCGGCTGGGATACATTTGCTGCTTTACCCACACAAAATTATTTAATCTGCCTTGGACGACTCGAACCGGAAAAAGGATTTCATATTTTAATTGATGCCTTTGCACGATTACGTCAACAAGGAGTGAGAACATCACTCGTAATTGCTGGCACAGGATCCGCCGAAAGCGCACTCCAAGAACAGGCAAAACGATTAAAATTACCTCTGGTCACTCAATTTAATGATTTTGCCCATATCCCCTCTGATAGTGTTATCTTCACTGGTTATGTCAGGGGAGACGCAAAAAAACGCTTAATTGCGCAAAGTCAAATGGTCTTATTTCCTACTCAGCCTAATCAGTGGGAAGAGGCATTTAGCATTGTCCAAGTTGAAAGCATGGCAGCAGGAAAAGCGTTGTTGGCTAGTGATTCTGCTCCTACTCGCTATTTACAGTCATTGGGTTTACAAGCAATATTGATATCAAAAGCCGATGATGCGGAACAATGGGCAGAACAGATTGCGCAATTGTTAAATAATACGACTTTGTGCAATGCGCTAGGCAAAATGAATTTAGAAAATGCCCGACAATTTGATTGGAATATTATTGCCAAACAATATCATGAAGTGTATCGAGGTGTTTGCTATTTCACGCTTATGCAAAACTCACGTTAAATAGCACATAAATCACCATTAAAAGACTAATTTTTGCCCTAATAATGCTTTAAAGGGTATAATTTTAGTGTATAATCAATAGCTAGGTTAATTAATAATCTACTCTGTACATGACAAAAATAAATTTTGTCATCCTGAGTGAAACGAAGGATCTCT